>DASYVN010000223.1:0-11153 GCA_035937095.1 Candidatus Limnocylindria bacterium | reverse complement strand
CTTCCGCGGTGACAATCCCGCGCTCCTCGTCGAGGTGCTGAACGGTTACCGCCTCAAAGAGCGCGTACCCGACAACCTCGGCGACTTCCGCGTCGCGCTCGGCGTCCCGGAGACGGTCCGTGCCGGCAGCGACCTCACGATCGTCACGTACGGCGCACTCGTGCGCATCGCCCTCGAGGCTGCGGAGACGCTGAGCGCGATGGGCGTCGATGTCGAGATCATCGACGTGCAGACGCTCAACCCGTTCGACGTGCGGGGCGCGATCGCGAAATCGCTCACGAGGACGAACGCGCTGCTCGTGGTCGACGAGGATGTGCCCGGCGGGGCGTCCGCGTACATCCTGCGGGAGGTCCTCGAGGTGCAGCACGGCTTCGAGCAGCTCGACGCGGCGCCGCGCACCGTCACGTCCGCCGAGAACCGTGCGCCCGTCGGCGTCGACGGCGACTACTTCGCGAAGCCGAACCGGGAGCAGATCGTCGAGTCGGCGTACGCGCTGATGCGCGAGCGCAGGCCCCGCGATTTCCCGGACCTTCGCCTAGGCTGAGTCCGTGGCCGAGAAGAGCAATGTGCAAGCGGTCCACGACACGCTCCGCGACGAGTTCCGGCGCGACGAGCGCGTCATCATCCTCGGCGAGGACGTCGGCGTCCGCGGCGGCGTCTTTCGCGTGACCGACGGGTTCATCGAAGAGTTCGGACCGGACCGGGTCATCGACATGCCGCTTGCCGAGTCGGCCATCGTCGGCGTGGCCATCGGCGCGGCCATCGCCGGACTGGTGCCGATCGCGGAGATGCAGTTCGCTGACTTCAGCACCCCAGCGTTCGAGCAGATCGTCGACGAGGCCGCCCGGATCCGCTACCGCTCGAACGGCCAGTGGAACGTGCCGATCGTCATCCGGATGCCGTGGGGCGCGGGCGTGCACGGCGCGCTGTACCACTCGCAGTCCCTCGAAGCGTTCTACGCGCACGTGCCGGGGCTGAAGGTCGTCGTACCGAGCACACCGAGGGACATCACCGGCATGCTGCGCTCGGCGATCCGCGACCCCGACCCGGTGATCTTCCTCGAGCACAAGGCGACGTACCGGGCGGTGAAGGGCGATGTGCCCGACGGCGATTTCACGATCCCGCTCGGGCCCGCGGACGTGAAGCGCGAGGGTAGCGACATCACCGTGTACGCGTACGGCCTCATGCTCCACCGCTGCCTCGAGGCTGCTGAGACGCTGGCAGGAGAGGGCATCTCCGTCGACATCGTGGACGTACGGAGCCTCCGTCCGCTCGACTCCGACACGATCCTCCGCGAGGCGCGCAAGACCGGGAAGTGTCTCGTCGTCTATGAGGACAATCGGCTGTTCGGCGCTGGCGCCGAGATCTGCGCGATGATCGCCGAGGAGGCGTTCGAGTCGCTGGACGCTCCGGTGATGCGCCTGGCAGGGCCGGAATCGCCTGCGACGCCGTTCAACAAGATCCAGGAAGACGCGTTCCTGCCGAACGCGGACAATATCGCTACGAAGATGCGGGAATTGGCGGCGTACTGAAATGAGTGTCTTTGAGCTGAAGATGCCGAAGCTCGGCGAATCCGTCACCGAGGGCACGATCGGGAAATGGCTGAAGCAGCCCGGCGATACGGTCGAGAAGTACGACCTGCTCGTCGAAGTACAGACCGACAAGGTGAACACCGAGATCCCATCGCCGGTCGCCGGGACGTTGAAGGACGTCAAAGTGAAGGAGGGCGACACGGTGCCGATCGGCACGCTGCTGGCGACATTCGACACCGCGGACGCCGCCGCTTCGACTGATGCGCCGCCGGCCGACGGCAAGGCCGTTCCGTCACCTGCTACTGCTGAGGCGCCGGCTCCCCGTGCGTCAGGGGCGTCGGGGCCGTCTGCTCCGGCGGCCAACTCGGCGCCTCCAGCCGCCCCCTCCTCGTCCGTCCCTTCGGCGTCTCAACGGCCGGCGTCGCAGAGCGCCCCGACGCCTCAATTACCGCGCGCTTCGCAAGCGGTCGACTCTGCCCCGTCGTCGAACGGCGACATCCGCGCGACTCCGGTCGTACGCAAGCTTGCCGCGGAGCACAGCGTCGACCTCGATCGGGTGCAGGGCACGGGGCTGAACGGACGCGTCACGCGTCAGGACGTCGAGCAGTTCGTGGCCCAGATGCAGTCGCAGCCGCAGCAGCGTCAGGCCGCGCAGCGCCCGCCGGCCGCGGCGGCGCAGCCGGCGATGCCGGAGGCCATCGCCGGCGACGAGCCAGTGGCACTCACGCCGATGCGCAAGGCGATCGCGAACGCGATGGTCGTGTCGAAGTCGACGATCCCGCACGCCGCGGCGATGATGGAGATCGACTGGACCAACGTCGCTAGGTTCCGCGAGTCGGTCCGCGAGTCGTTCAAGGCGCGGGAGGGGTACGAGCTCACCTACCTACCGTTCGCGATCAAGGCCGTGACCATCGCGCTTCGCCGCCACCCGCTCGTGAACGCGAAGTGGACCGATCAGGGCATCCTGAAGGTGAAGGCGATCAACCTCGGCATCGCGATCTCGCTTGGGGACGAGGGGCTCGTCGTGCCGGTCGTCCACAACGCGGACGAGCTGTCGATCACCGGGATCGCCCGCGCGGTGCGCGATCTCGCGACGCGCGCGCGAGGCAAGAAGCTCACCCTCCAGGACTTCGATGGCGGCACGTTCACCGTGAACAACGGCGGGACCCTTGGGACGTACCTGAGCTACCCGATCGTGAATCCGGGTCAGGCGGCCATCATGACGACCGAGTCCATCGGGAAGCGAGTCGTTGCGCTCGACGACGACACGATCGGCATTCGCACGATGGGGAACGTCGTTCTGTCGTTCGACCACCGGATCATGGATGGCGCGACCGCTGCGGCCTTCCTGCGCGACGTCAAGTCGTGGATTCAGGGCGTCGACCCGGCGAACGTCGCGTTGAGCTGATGGCGGAGCTCGTCCCCATCGCGTTCGAGATGCCCGGCGAGATCGAGCGGCCGCGCTCGCGCGGCCGGAGTGCGGTCAACGAGCGCGTGCCCATCGACCGCGCACGCCCCGAGTGGCTGAAGGTCCGCCTGCCGATGGGCCCCCAGGTCGAGGAGCTGCGCCGCCTCATGCGGAGCAAGTCCCTGCACACGGTCTGCGAGGAGGCCCATTGTCCGAACATGGCCGAGTGCTGGGGCGCCGGCACGGCGACATTCATGATCCTCGGAGACACCTGCACCCGCTCGTGCGGCTTCTGCGCGGTGAAGACCGGCAAGCCGACAGAGCTGGACCTTCAAGAGCCGGCGCGGGTCGGCGACGCGGTCGCGCGGATGGGCGTCACGCACGCGGTCGTCACGAGCGTGAACCGCGACGAGCTCGAGGACGGCGGCGCGCGGATGTTCGCCGAGACGATCCGCGAGATCCGCCGGCAGTCGCCCGGCACGTCCGTCGAAGTGCTGATCCCGGATTTCCGGGGCGTCCTCGAGGCGCTGGACGCCGTGCTCGCCGAGCGTCCGGAGATCATGAATCACAACGTCGAGACCGTTCCGCGGCTCTACTCGCGGGTGCGCCCGCAGGCGCGCTTCGAACGGTCGCTCGAGGTGCTGCGCCGCATCAAAGAGCGTGCGCCCGGGCTCGTGTGCAAGTCCGGGATCATGCTCGGGCTCGGCGAGACTAAGGACGAGGTCGCGACGACGATGCGCGCGATCGCGGAGCAGGGCACCGACGTACTCACCATCGGCCAGTACCTCCGGCCCTCGCCCGAGCATCTTCCGATCGAGCGCTACTGGACGCCCGCCGAGTTCGTGGAGCTCCGTGATCTCGGGATGACGATGGGGTTTCAGCACGTCGAGTCCGGTCCGCTGGTGCGGAGCTCGTATCACGCCGAGCGGCACGTGGGGCTGGCGAGTGCCGGCTGAGCTGCACGCGACGGCGCTCGGGCGGGTCGGCTATCTCGACGGCTGGCGGGCGCAGGAGGCCATCGCGTCGCGGCTCGCGGCCGGCGGCCCCGAGCGGCTGCTGCTCCTCGAGCACGATCCGGTCTACACCATCGGCCGGCGCGGGACCCTCGATCACCTGACGGCGTCCCCGAGCGAGCTGCGTGCCGCCGGTGCGTCGGCCTATCGGGTCGATCGCGGTGGCGACATCACGTACCACGGGCCGGGACAGCTGGTCGGCTATCCGATCCTCTCGTTGGGTGACGCGCCCGACGTGGTCGCGTACGTGCGCGCGCTCGAGGACGCGCTGCGCGCCACGCTCGCCGACTTCGGCATCGCGTCTCGGACCATCCAAGGGAAGACGGGCGTGTGGGCCGAATTGCCGGACAAACGCAATGCGAAGATCGCGGCCATCGGCGTGCGCGTGTCACGCGGGATCACTCGGCACGGGTTCGCGCTCAACGTGGACGTGGACCTCGCGGCGTTCGACCGGATGATCCCCTGCGGTTTCATGCACGAGGTCGGATCGTTCGCACGGCTCGGCGTGTCTGCGACCGTCGACGACGTCGCGCCGGCGTGCGCGGCACGGCTGGCCGAGCGGCTCGAGCGGACGCTCGTCTGGGACCCAACGGTCGCCGCGCCCCGCGATGACGAGATCCCGGCCGATGCGCCCGTGCGCAGCGCCGAGGATCTGCTCGCCGCCATCGCGGCCTAGGTCTCTGTCGTCGCGTGCTAATCCGCGAAGAGCCGGCGACCGAGCTCACGGTCGCCACACGCATCCTCGCGCATGGGAACGCGCTCGCGGCCGACGCTCGCGTCGTGTTGCTCACCGGCGAGGTCGTGTACGTCGCGGCTGCGGGCGTGTCGAATCACACGATGACCCCATACGACGTCTCGATCGTGCGGCTCCGGGACGGGCTGGAGCTCGTCGGCACGCCGCCGGCCGAGGTCGAACGGTATCTGACTGCGCTTCGCGTACGGCCGGAGTCCCGAGCGGCCGCGCTCTGTGCGGACGGGACGATGGTGATCGCCGACAGCCTGCCCGCGCTGGTTGTGACGCTGCTGCATCGGCCGTGGGACGACGCTGAGGCCCACGCGAAGTCCGCGGGCGCGCTCATCGGGGCCTACCCGGTGGGGGAGCAATAGCGGACCTCGGCCCCCGGCATCACGAGAGCTCGATCCGATCGACCCATTTGATCCATTGGAACCCGCGGCGCTCGCCCGCCACGAGACGCACGGGAAACCCGTGACCGGCTGACAACGGCTCGCCGCCGACGTGGGTCGCGAGGATCGCATCCTCGAGCTCGGTCACGAGGAACGTCCACCGATGCCCCGTGACCGAGATGACCGTGGCGTTCGTCGAATGCGCGAGCGGGCCGTGCCGGGCGAGCACATCGCCGACCCGCGGTCCGCGCCAGCGCTGCTCGCTCCACCAGCCGCCCGTGCAGTCGATCAGCGCGACGACCTCGCGCGCCGGCAGAGCGAGGACATCCGCGTACCCACGCGCGCCGGGCGCGGCGACAGCCCCGTCCACGGTCAGGCGCCAGGCTGCCTCGTCGATCGCGGGGACTCGATCGAAGTTCCAGATCGTGAGCGGAAAGGCGTTGCCGCTGAATGATCCGGCGTGCTTCGAGCCGGTTACGCGACGTTCGTCGGCGAAGCGCTCCAGCAGCGTCGTGCCGACGACGGCGATGGATCCCAGCACGGCCAGTCGAAGGAGATCCCGTCGTCCTCTTCGCGAGAATGGCGGCCGCCGCTCCCAGCGGAGCGCAGCGTGGATCAAGACGAGCGCGAGAAGGCCGAGCCCGATCAGCACGTGCAGGTTGAGGGCGGAGTACGTCCATGGGACCGCGAAGGAGACCAGTCCGAAGGTCCACGCGAGCCCCAAGGCGAGCGTGGCCGCGAGTGCCACGCTCGCGAGGATGGACGCGACCACGGCGAGGCTCAGTCCCCGCGGCAGCCGCCGGCGGAGCGAGCCTCGCGCGACGCCGTATTTCCAGACGAGCGATAGGACCAGCGCGATGCCGAGGACCCGATGTAGCCAATACAGGGGCGTCGCCGTCAGCTCGGGAAGCGTCCACGCGAGCAGTCCCGACGCGACCAGACCGCCGCTCAACGCGAGGAGCGTGAGGTTCGATCCGCGCCGGCTCATTCGTGCTGCCGGCCGCGGTGCCAGCCGGTGTAGGTCAGCGCCGCCGCGACCGCGGCGGCTCCGCACGTCGCGGCGGCTACGTAGGTCCCGAGCGCGATCGCGAGGAACTCCGGCGGCACGGCGTAGCCCGCGAGCACGGCGCTGAGATAGTCCGAGAGAGCGAGGGACTGCGCGCCGCCACCCGCGAGGCCGGCGAGCGCGCCACCGACGACGCCGGCGACGATGGCCGGGCGCGCGGTCGCTGCCTCAGCTGCGATCGAGCGGCCGAGTCGGTAGAACGCGATCAGCGCGACGACCAGCGCGAGCGTCGAGGCGAGCGTCCCGATGGGGTCGGGCCCCGCGAGCCGGCCGCGGATCGGCGCGTCGGCGAGCCGGTAGGCCGAAAAGAGCGCGACCGCCACCGTCGCGGCCGCGCTGACCAGCGCGGCGGCGAGTGTCCGTCCGGCGTACGGCACGCGCTAGCCCGGGGGGTCGAGATCGAACGGCAGCGGCTCGGCGCCCTCCTCGCGCCGATCGTGGGCGGTCTGCATTGCGACCTTCTTGCGGCGCTTGCGTTTTTCGAACGGGCCTCTGACGTCGAAGCCGAGCTCGAACTGGTTGGCGGCATTCAGCAGGGCCTCGGCCGGCGACAGCCCGAGGACGCGCACGAGGTCGTCGTACAGCCGGTCGAAGCGCTCACGGTCTTCGTCCGTCTTCACGATGTCCGGGTACGCCGGCGGTGCGATCCGTTGGCCCGAGGGCGCGGCTATCGCGCGCTCTTCTTCGCCGAGATGGCCCGGATGAATGACTCGACCGGGATCGCGCTGAGCGTCTCGATGGAGAGCGTGCCGCGCGCGCCGAGGCTGACCGAGACACGCGCCATCGTGTCCGCGTCCTTCGCCTCCACGACGTTCACGAAGTCGTACCGGCCGAGCGTCGCGTACTGCGCGACGACACGCGCACCCTGGGCTTCGATCTCCTTGTTCACTTCCTTGATGCGGCGGGGGTTCGCTTGCAGGGTCTTCACGCCTGCTGGGGTCACCTTGGTGAGCAGGACGAACGTGGCCATCGATCCCTCCCGAATGTCGCGACGTAGAGTGAGGATATGCCGCAATTCACCCACGCCGAGGCCGAGGCGCTGCTGCCGCGCGTGCAGCCGCTGCTCGAGGATCTGAAGCGGCGGAAGACGACGTACGACGCGCGGCCCAGCGCACCGGTCGCGAGCGAGATCGAGGCCCTGCTGCGCGAGCTGGCGGAGCTCGGCGTCGAGGTGAAAGACATGGACACGGGGCTCGTCGATTTCCGAACGTTACGGAGTGGGGAAGAGGTCTACCTCTGCTGGCGCCTCGGCGAGGGCGATCGGATCGCCTGGTGGCATACGGTCGAGGGCGGGTTCGCGGCGCGCCGTCCCCTGGTCGAAAACTAGCTACCGGCGGTCCGCGAGATGGCTACCGCGGTAGCCAAAAGTGGGACAGCGTTCTAGCCTGAGTATCCGTTTGGACCCCTAGTCGCGACGCATCGCGTCGTGCTCTTTTGTGAACGTTGGACGAGCACGAGCTCGCGTGGGCCGCGGGCTTCTTCGATGGGGACGGGTGGGCGGCGCTGGTCCGTCAGAAGCGAAGGCGCACGGGGCAGCCGCAGGCACGGATCAACCAGGGGAGCCTGACCGGAGTCCCAGAAGTCCTCCGTCGATTCCGCGACGCGGTGGGCGTCGGTCGTGTCGCCGGTCCGAAGATCGAAGAAGGTCGGCAGCCCCTGTATTGGTGGGTCGCCAGCAGCCGCGGCGACGTCACGCGAACCGGCGAACTGATTGGCGGGCGGCCGGCCTCCGATTCGATGCGAAGCCCGTCGATTCTTTCGCGTGGGCCGTGGGCCCCTTCGACGCCGAAGGATCGACGTCCCTCAGCGACCACCGATCCCATTCCGGCTACAAGTGCGTCGAGGCGTCGGTCACGCAAGGAAGCCGTGGTCCCATCCCTCAGGAGCTCGTCGGTTCGCGGAGGTCGTCGTGATGGGCTACGTGTATGGCCCGTACGAGCAAGAAGGGGCCAACGAGCTCGTCTATCGGTGGCGAGTCCATACCGCCGACGATGCCGCCTGGTTCTTCATCTCCTGCTCCCCTGGATCGGCGACGTGAAACGGAGGCAGGCATTGGAGGCCATCACACTCGTCGACAGGCAGCCGTCACTTCCGCGCGGGCGCGTCGAGTGGGGATCGCACAAGACCCATTACGTTCACGGGCACGAATACGCGACCGCGCGAATCCGGCCATACGTTAGTCGCGGTAAGGGCGCACCGCGTCGCGCGTCGAAGTAGTGTCCCGCCTGCTCACGAGAACAGGCCCGCGCGAGGCGCACGACGAGCAAATGACGAGCAGGTGAATAACGGTGACCTTGCGGCGGCCGTTCTCTCGAGTTCTCCGATGATCCGACTACTTGTTGAAGTAGGCCTTGTTGATCTCGGTGTAGTTCTTCCACTTGTCCGGTACCGCATCCTCGGGGAAGATCGCGCTCACCGGACAAACTGATTCGCACGCGCCGCAGTCGATGCACTCGTCCGGATGGATGAAGTACATGTTGTCGGCGTCAGTTGTATAGATACAATCGACTGGACAAACATCGACGCAGCTCGCATCTTTCACGCTCACACAGGGCTCGGTGATCACATAGGCCATCGCTCGCAGCTCCTCCGATGAAAGTCCCGGAGCCCACTTGCGCGGTCCCTCCGCCGAGCGAAAGGCTACCATCACCACCGCCGATGAGCGAACAGGACATCGCCGAATTCCCACTGCCCGCGGACACGAACGATGGGGAGCGCGCCCAGGCAAAGCGTGCGCTCGCCAAGCACGCGCAGATCGTCGGCGCGGAGCCGCACGTCATCCGCCTCACGGGCAAGCTCCTCGGCCAGACCGGTCCGAACTGGCACTTCCAGTACACGCGCATCTATGCGCTGCCCAAGGGCTTCCTCGCGGCGGCCCATGACATCCGCGAGGGCATCAAGGTGAGCTACGCCGACGACCTCGCGCACGTCGCCGATGGTTTCGAGAACGAGGGCGTGCGCGAATTCATCATCGACGAGCTCCGTTTCCGGAAGCTGCTCGACGCTGAACCCGCCCGAGCCCACTAGCCGCGACCGCAAGGCGGCCCGGCCGCCCAAGCGCGTCCCCGGAGGCGCGCTCGACGAGGATCCCCGCGCGCGCTGCGCCGATCCGGCACCCGACGCGCTGAGGCAGGGGATCGAGCTGTTCAACGCGGGCGAATTCTTCGAGCAGCACGAGACCCTCGAGACCTTGTGGCGCGACACGCGCGCACCGATCCGGGGGCTTTATCACGGCATCCTGCAGATCGGCGTCGGCTTCCATCACTGGCGCAACGGGAATCATCACGGCGCGAGCGTGCTGCTCAGCGAGGGCATCGAGCGTCTGCGGCCGTTCGCGCCGTCGTGCCAAGGCGTCGACGTGGCGGCGCTCATCGGCGACGCGATCGCCGCACGCGACGACTTGCGTCGACTCGGGCCTGAGGGGATGAAGAGCTACGACCTGCGCCGCGCGCCGAAGGTCCGCCTGACCGAACCGCGCTAGTCAGCATGGAGCGGCCGGTGCCTGCCTAAATACGTGGATTGCTCGCACCGGAGAGGTGCGGGCCGAGCCACAAAGGGAGGACACCGACCGTGCTCATCAGTATCGCGCCAACGTTCGTCGGTCTCGACGTGCACAAGGATTCGATCAGCGTCGCGTTGCTCCGCCCCGGCCAGGACGATCCCGACCAGCGAACACCCCCGAAGACGTCCGCCGGCTCGTCGGCCGATGGGCCGATCCGGCGAGCGTGCGGGTCTGCTATGAGGCCGGGCCGTGCGGGTACGAGCTGCAGCGGCAGTTCCGCTCGCTCGGCGTCGACTGCATGGTCATCGCCCCAGCACTCACCCCGCGCCGGCCCGGCGACCGGGTGAAGACCGACCGTCGCGACGCCCGCAAGCGCTGCCGGCTGTTCCGGGCCGGCGACGCGCACCACGATCCGGATCCCGCCGCCCGACGAAGAGGCCGTCCGCGACCTCCTGCGGCTGCGCGAGGACCTGGGCGAGGACATCCTGCGGGCCCGCCATCGGCTGTCGAAGTTCCTCCTCCGGCATGGCCGGGTGTTCCGCGACACGACGAACTGGACGAAGGCCCACTGGGCCTGGATCCGGGCCCAGCGGTTCGACCTGCCGCTGCTCGCGCGGCTGCGCGACGAACACGTCGTCGCGATCGAGATGCGGGTCGCCCAGCGCGACCAGCTCGAGCGCGAGCTCCACGCGATCGCGCTCACGCTGCCGTACGCCGCTGCGGTCCGGCGGCTCTCCGCGCTGCGCGGGGTCCAGACCCTCACCGCGCTCACCCTGATCGTCGAGGTCGGCGACTTCGCTCGGTTCGGCTCGGCCCCGGAGTTCATGGGCTTCACCGGGCTCGTGCCAAGCGAGTATTCCAGCGGCAGCAGTCGGCATCAGGGTGCGATCACGAAGACCGGCAATTCCCATCTCCGGCGGGTCCTGGTCGAAGCCGCCTGGGCGTACCGCTCCCGGCCGGCGTCGTCGCGCGAACGCGATCGTCGTCGGGTCGACCAGCCCGCGGCGGTGCTGGCCCTCTGTGTCGCGACCG
Organism: Candidatus Limnocylindria bacterium; assembly: GCA_035937095.1. GTDB lineage: Bacteria > Chloroflexota > Limnocylindria > P2-11E > P2-11E > UBA4735. The sequence goes on along the minus strand of DASYVN010000223.1, from coordinate 475 downwards.
AGCAGCGGCTCTATCGGCGGTACTGGCGGATCGTGCAGCGCGGCAAGCTCAGTCAGGTCGCCGCGGTGGCGATCGCCCGCGAGCTCGCCGGGGCGGTCTGGGCACTGATGCGCGACACCACGGTGGCCGCCTGACGGTGCGGACATCGCTGGGCACGGACGAGCGCACTTTTCGGAAGGATCCTCGAAAGACCGATGCGGTCTGGCCGACGTTCGGCCGAACCCGCGTCGCTAGTCGGAGGCAACTTCCGACCGACCACTGTCATGCGGTTTCGATCCGCGAATATCAGAGTGGCCTGAAGTCGCCGCTGCCACCTGCTCGTCCGTCGCCCATCGATGTCCGCGCGCCACCGGCCACTCTTGACCGGCCGCTCCATATCAGGTCAGTCCTCGTCGAACGTACGTGCGAGCGCCCGCGGCCGCCAGCCATCGTCCGGGATGGCCACGCACCGTTCGACCGGGAACTCGACCCACAC
>DASYVN010000222.1:0-1765 GCA_035937095.1 Candidatus Limnocylindria bacterium | reverse complement strand
CCTGTACACCCTGAAGTCCTTGCGGACCCTGTGCGCCTGCGGGACCCTGCGCGCCCTGAGCTCCGGTTGGGCCTTGCGGCCCCGTTGGACCCGTCGGACCCTGCGGTCCCGCAGGGCCGACCGGTCCACCGGCCGGACCTTGTGGACCCGTCGCGCCAGTGAGCCCGGTTGCGCCAGTCGATCCAGTCGCACCCGTGGCGCCTGTCGGGCCGGCGACACCTTGCGGACCCTGCGCACCCGCAAGACCCGCGACGCCTTGTGGACCAGCAGGACCAGTGGGGCCATCGGCGCCGGTCGGACCGGCGGCACCTACTGGGCCTGTTGCGCCGGTCGCACCCGTGGGACCGATCGGGCCGATCGATCCGGTGCCTGCAGGACCCGCGGCGCCTGCGGGACCTGTCGATCCCGGGCCACTCGCGCCAGGCGCACCGCTCGCGCCCGGTGTGCCGGGAGCGCCGCTCGCGCCGGGCGCACCCGGCGCACCTGCAACACCCGCGGGACCGGCCGCGCCAGGATCGCCGGGCGCGCCAGTCGCACCGGGCTGAGCAGTCGCTCCCGGTGCGCCGCTCGGCCCAGCTGGGCCCGGCGGACCCGGAGGACCTTCCGTTCCCGGCGATCCGGCCGGACCCGCGAGCGCAACGCCGTTGCTCGCGGGCGCCGACGGCACGACCACGGCAACCGGAGCCGGTGCCGCTTGCGCCTGCACATCGGTGATCGCGTTGACGCTCGCGCCCGCCAGCACGACGCCACCCTTCGCCACGCCCGCTTGCACCGGCCGCGTGTCGATCACCGAACTCACGACCGTGCCCGTCGGCAGGATCAGCTGAGCTTTCTCACCGGTCGTCGTCGATGCGCCGGCCGGCGAGACGATCGTGGCGAAGCGACCGGGATCGGTACCGGGGATCGTCACGACGACGTACCCCTCACGCTGCTCGACCGACGAACCCGGGATGTAGCGCATCGCATCGCCATTGCGCATGCCGGCCGCCCGGCCGGACGCGTCGACGACGAGCGCGAACGTCGACTGGTCGAAGTCGAAGGTGAGCTTCGCGATCTCACTGGCCTTCGGCGCCGAGGGCGCCTTCTGCGACGCGACCGTCGTCATCTGTCCCGCGGCCACGGCGACGGTCTGCCCCGAACCGACGACCGTGACGACGCCATCCGTCGTCACGATGTCGCTGCCCTGCGCACTGACCGTGATCTGGAACGCGGTGCCATGCACGGTCGCGTCCGCGGTCGGCGTGATGACCTCGTACTTCGCGGTCGCCGGCAGCGGGTGATCGATGACGTGCCAGGTCTTGCCGTCGGCCTGCTGCATCACGACGCTCACGTTCGCGCGGTCGGTGGTGTTCAGCGAAACGATCGTGACCTCGGTGTTCGGCTCAAAGACGACGACCGAGCGATCGAAGAACGACAACGCGGCGTGACCACCCGCGGCCGTGCGGACGCTGTCGCCCTGCCCGATGAACGCACCGTTGGGCGCGGCGGCGTACGCGCCGCCGGCGTGACGCAGCTGCACGGTGCCGTCGAAGACCGTGAGCTGCCCGCGCGTGTCGATCGCGGCGACGGTCCCCGGTCGCTGGATGATGAGCCCGAGACCGGTGACGAACAGCAGCAGCGCCGCGAGCAGTGCAGCGATCGCCACACGCCGTCGGGTGAGCGCGGGCACGAAGACCAGCGCCCGCTGTTGCTGCATCCGCTTCTGCTGCGGCGCCGCGACAGGCACCGGCCGCGGCCGCGCGGGAGCTGCGGCGGCGATGACCGG
>DASYVN010000221.1:0-3639 GCA_035937095.1 Candidatus Limnocylindria bacterium | reverse complement strand
TGGCCGCTGCGACCCAGGTCGCGGCGCTCGCCACGTATTGGTGGGAGCGCAGCCGGCGCGTGCGGCGGTGATCCCGGCGAGGAGCGCCGCGCCGTACCCCCGCTGCTCGACCGGCACGATCCGCGCGCCGTGCGCCGAGCCGATCTCACGCGAGCCGTCGGTGCTGCCGTTGTCGGCGACGATCACCTCGCCCGTCGTGCCCGACGCGTGCAGGGCCGCCGTCGCCGCGTCGACGCACGCGCCGACGGTCGCCGCCTCGTTCAGGCACGGCATCAGGATGGTCAGCTCGCAGTCGTCCCGCACGACGCAATCCTGCCACCTCGGCGCTAGGGTTCGGGCGTGCAGGCCGAACGCCGTGCCGACCTCGCCTACCTCGGCGGGCTCACGCTCGGGATCCTGTGCATCGTCATCCTCGGCCCGCTCGAGCGACGCATCGAGCTCGTCCACATCAACGACTTCTCGGGTGTTTGGGCCGGCGCTCGAGCCGTCGTGCTGGGGATCGATGCGTACGATCCGGCGCGCTGGCGCGACGCGACCATCGCGTTCGGAACCCAGGTCCCCGATACGGCGGTCTACGGCTACGTCCCCTGGGTCTCGCTCGCCCTCCTGCCGTTCGGCTTCCTCCCGGTCGAGGTGGCCGGCTGGATCTGGATGTTCCTCACCGTCGCCGCCGGCGCACTCGGCCTCCGGGCCCTCCTGCGCGCCTACCTGCCGGGCCGCACGGTCGAGCACGGCGTCTTCGGGCTCGCGCTCCTCGTCACGCAACCGGGATTCCACACGCTCGTCCTCGGGCAGTGGGCGTTCCTCCTGCTCGGCGCGGTGTCCGCCGGCGTCCTTGCGCTCCGCGCCGACCGTCCGGTGCGCGCGGGCCTGCTGAGCCTCGCGTTCCTGCTGAAGCCGCAGCTCTTCGTCTTTACCGCGCTTCGGTTCTTCACGCACCGCGGCGTTGCCATCGTCGCCATCGCGGCCGGCGCCGCGGTCGTCGTCGTCTCGACGGCCCTCTTCCCGCACTGGATCGGCGCCTGGTTGAGCGACGTCGGTCCGGTCCGGATCGTGCGGAGCGCCTCGCTCCCCGTGGCCTTAAGCGACCTGCTCGGGCCGGCCGGCACCATCGCCGGCTACGGGCTCATCCTGCTCGGCTGCGTCGTGGCGACGCGGTTCGGCATGCGCGGCGACGCCTCGCTCGCGGTCTGGCTCGCGCTCTCGTCCGCCGGCGCGATCTACACGTGGTCGTATGACGACCTGCTCCTGCTCGTGCCGATCGTGATCGCCGCGAGCGTGTTGCTCGCGCGGCGCGGTCCGGCGCGGGCCCGATCCTTCGCGCTCGGCGCCGTGGGCGTCCTGTTCGTCGTCTCGCCGCTCCTATACACGCTCGCCGTGGTCCGCCACCGCGAGAGCTTCACCGCAGTCGTCCCGGTGGCGCTGTTCGTCGCGATCGTCGTGCGCCTCTGGCCGTACCGGAAGCCGGCGTGAGGGACGCCTCCCATTCCGGGTCCGACGCGATCACGCGCGCGGGGATCATCCTCACCGCGACCGGGATCGTGTCCGCGGCGACCGTCCGCCACGCGATCGAAGAGGGCGGCGACCTGGTGCTCGCCTACGCCTTCCTCCTATATCTCGTCCTCATCCTCATCGCCGTGCCGCGCCGCCAGCACCGGTACGCGCCGCCGCTCGCGTTCGTCGCGTTCGGGGCGATGTACCTCGGCGCGGCGGGCGGCGTGGACGTGAACGCCTTCGGCCTGATCCTGTACGTCAGCGCGGCCGCGTTCGCGTACCTCGTCACGCCGCCGCTCTATCGGCCGCTGACCGTCGCCGCGTTCGCGCTCTGGACGCCTGCGATCCGTTTCTTCGGACCCGATCCGACCTTCGGCGAATATCCGAGCGGCGTCGCCATCGCCACGATCCTCGCGCTTTTCTTCCTGGTCGCCATGCTGGTGAACCGCGAGGCGACCGACATGGACGAGCGGATCCGGCGCATCGGGCTCGGCCTGCTCGCGGTGGCGTGCGTCGCCCGGGTCACCGAGCGGCACGATCTGGTGGCCTCGCCCGGCATCATCGCGCCGGACGACATTTGGGCGCTCATTGTCGTCGCGGTGCTCGCGCCCCTCGCGGTCGTGCCGCTGCACCGGCCGACCCGCGACGCCCTGGCGACGGGCGTGGCGCTCGGGGCGTACGTCCTCGTCGGTGCCGTCGTCATCGTCGGCAAGCACTATCACGTCGACGCCGTCGCGCTCGTACACCGCGCGACCGACCTGTTTCTCGCCGGGCACGACCCGTACCGTGACCTCCAGGCCGCCGAGGCGCTCCGGCACTTCGGTCTCGATCCCGCGCTCCAGACGCACCTCGAGGACGGGTCCGGGCTCCAGACGTTCAACTACCCCGCGCTCTCGTTCCTGGTGCCGGCACCGTTCGTCGCGCTCGGCCTCGCTGACCTCCGGCCGATCTACCTCGCGGAGGTCGTCGGGCTCGTGCTCGTGCTCGTGCGGCAGGCACGCGTCCCCTGGCGGCCGCTCGTCGCGGCCGCCGTGGTCGGCAACGCCGTCATCTGGCGCCAGAACGTCGTCGCGGGCGTCGATCCGCTCTGGGCGGTCCTTACGATCTTCGCCTTCGTCTTCTTCCGCCACCGGCGGGTCTCGCCGATCCTGCTCGGGCTCGCCTGCGCCGCCCGCCAGCCGGCCTGGTTCTTCGCGCCGTTCTACGTGCTGCTGACCTGGAGGCGTGAGGGCCGCGGCCCGGCCCTCCGCCGCGCCGGGATCGCCGCGCTCGCCGCCGCGCTCCCGAACCTCCCATTCTTCCTCTGGTCGCCGGGCGACTTCATCGGCGGCATCTCCGCGCCGATGCTCGGTGCGCTCGAGCCGTACGGCGTCGGGCTCATCCGCTTCTCGGTGGACGGTGTGCTCCCGCTGCTCCCACGCGGCGTGTACGGGATCCTCTCGCTCGTCGCGATCGCCGGGTTGCTCACCGTGCTCTGGCGCCGCTGGCGACGTCTCCCGCTGGGCGCGCTCGTGTTCCCGAGCCTCGTCCTCTGGTTCGCCTGGCGGTCACTCCAGAACTACTTCAGCTTCGCCGGAGTGCTCGCGCTCGCCGGGGACGAGGGCCTCCTCGGCGGAGGCGCGGAGCCACGCGGCGACGCGGGCGCGGCCGCGGACGATCGCGAGGGCCCGAGCGGCGTCGACGAACCCGCCGCGATCGGCTGAGCCGATCACTGCGCGCCGCACGAGGCGTGCCCGCGCGAGCGCGGTAAGCCGGCGGTTGCGCGCGGCCTCCAGGAGGAGCGCGCAGATCCCGGCGACTGCGGCGTTGCCATCGATGTCCCGCTCATGCGCACGTAGCGCGGCGGCACTGCGCACGGATCGTTCGCGAGGACCGCGGCGCGCGCTCGCGATGCCGGTCCCGTACGCGCGGGCGGCGTCCGAGGCGGTCGTTGGGTCAGTCCGTAGTATGGCAATCAGATATTGACATTGGTCGTCAAGATCCGGCAGCCGCTAGGGTTCTCGAGTGCCGATCGATCCCGAGCTGCTGTCCGTCCTGGCCTGCCCGGTCGATCACGCGCCGGTCCGTGACGAGGAAGCGCACCTGGTCTGCAGCAGCTGCGGCCGCCGCTACCCCGTGCGCGACGGCATCCCGGTCATGCTCGTC
>DASYVN010000220.1:0-11953 GCA_035937095.1 Candidatus Limnocylindria bacterium | reverse complement strand
GGGCCCGCCCGGACCGCCGGGCACCGCTCGACCGTAGAGACGCCTCAGCGCGCCGCGTTGAAGAGCGCGCCGACCCAGTACCAGCGTCCGTCGATCTGATCGAACACGAGCTGCACGCTGCTCCGTGGCGTCGTCTGGGGTGGGGTGCCGTACGCCGACCACGTCGACCAGATCCAGAACGAGCCAGGCATCGGTGGATTGGTCCTGATCGGCCGCGGCTCGACGGTGACCTTGAGACCCTGAGCGAACGACGAACGCAGGCCGGCTGCGACCTTGTCGCGGCTCGCGGCCGCGCCTTCGGATTGGTAATAGCCGGCGGTGAACCAGCACTTCGGCGTCATGAGATCGCGCAGGCGGTCGGCATCGGAGGCGGCGAACGCCGCGGCGACCGCGTCCGCGACCGCCTCCACTGCGGCGGTGACGACCGGCTCGGGCGTGGGCGTCGGCCGCGCGGCCGGCGTCACGAACGTCATCGACCGCGCGATCGCGTCGAACGTCGCGTCGCTCACCAGCTGCGGTCGCGTTTCGAAGCCTTGGGTAAGGCTGACGGCGTACATGCGTCCGGCGTTCGCGACGTAGTACGCCTGGGCATTGCCGGCCGCGTCCGTCAACCGCGCCGCCGGCTTGCCATCGATCGTCGTCATTTGGACCTGGCCGCCGATCCCCCCCGCGCGATCCGTCGCGTACGCCGCGACGGACTGGGACGAGGTCTGGACCATGATCAGGATGACCCACGCGAAGGCGCCAGTCGCACGTATGCCGCCCGACGCCCCGAGGTCCTGCTCGTCGGCGACGCTGTGCCACGTGAGCACGTCCTGCCCGATGAACACGGGCTCGCGAGTCGTCTCGATCCGCGACAGGCACTCGGTGACGCGCCACGGCGGCGGCAGCGTCACCGCGAATCCGAGCACGGGATTCACATGCCGGCCGGTCGACGTCGGTGACGGCGGAGCGGTCGTCGGGGCCGGCGTCGGGGTTGGGCTCGCCACGACGACCGGGCTGGACGTCGTGCCCGCCCTCGGCGGGCTCGCGGTCGAGCTACATGCGGTGATGGTGCCGACGAGCAGCGCGACGACCAGAGCGCGGATCACAGTCGGCGGGTGGCTCCGCGCGTGTCGGCGTCTTCTTCCGGGGCATCCGCGGGCAGATTGACCGGCGCGGTCCAGCCCCAGTCCCATTTTGCGAGCTCGGCGAGTAGCTCATGGCTGGTGAGGTCAAGGGCGATGGGCGTGACGCTGATCTTGCCGTCACGCATCGCCGCGACATCCGTCCCCGGCTCGGCCTCGTCAGCGACGGCGGGACCGCCGACCCAGTAGTACGGATTGCCGTACGGGTCGAGCCGCTCGACGAGCTGATCGCGGTAGTTGCGCTTGCCCAGCTTCGTGACCTCCACGCCGGCGATCCGCTCGCGCGGCAGGTGCGGCACGTTCACGTTCAGCAGCGCGTCGTGTACGAAGCCCTTCTCGAGGATGTTCTTCGCGAGCAGCGCGACGAACTCGCTCGCGATGCTGAAGTCGATGTTCGCGCCGAACGCGCCGATGGACACCGCGATCGACGGGATGTCCGAGAGCAGGCCCTCCATCGCCGCAGCAACGGTGCCCGAGTAGGTGATGTCGTCGCCGAGGTTCGCGCCACGGTTGATGCCGCTCACGATGAGATCCGGCTTCTGCTTGAGGAAGCCGAGCACGGCGAGCCGCACGCAGTCGGTCGGCGAGCCGTCGGTCATGTACGCGGCCTGGCCCGTGCGCAGGCGAGTTGGCCGGCAGCGCAACGGACGGAACAGCGTGATGCTGTGGCTCGCGCCGCTCCAGTTCCGCTCGGGGGCGATGATGTCGACCTCGCCGAACTCCGCGAGCGCGTCGCACAGCGGGCCGAGCGCGTCGCTCTCGATACCGTCGTCGTTCGTGACGAGGATGTGCTTGACCGCATTGGCCGTCACTTCGCGGCCTCGATCGGGGCATCCTCCATGAGGGTCGCCGCCTCTGTCCGCTGGCGGCGGCCGGAGTTCACCTCGACCGTGTAGCGGATGAAGGTGTTGATGACGCCGGCGACCGGCACGCCGAGGACCACACCCCAGAACCCCGCGATCTTGGAGCCAAGCAGCAGCGAGAAGAACACGAACAGCGGATGGATGCCGATGCTCTTGGACATGATCCGCGGGCTCACCACGTTGAGCATCACCTGCTGCAGCAGCATGAGGAGGATCGTGACCGGCAGGAACGCGCTTTGGGCGCCCAGGAAGGTGATGAACAGCACCGGGATCATGGCGATGATCGGACCGAAGAACGGGATCATCACCACGAGACCGCTGAACACCGCGAGGACCCCGGAGAACGGCACCCCGAAGGCCGCCAGGATGATCAGCGTCGCGACCCCGTACAGGAGGCCGAGGATGAGCGATCCGCGGATGAATCCCCCGAACGCGCGGTCAGTGCTGATCCGCAGCAGCTCGAACTCGCTCCGGAGCTCCTCGGACAGCATGCCGGTGAAGCGCAGCCAGAGGGAATCGCCGTCCATGAGCATGAGGAACGCGATGATGAGGACGAGGAACAGGTTGAACACGATCGTCGCTGTCGCCGACACGACGCCGAGCGCGTCCGACGCGAAGGTCCCGGCCAGCTGCGCGAGGCGGCCCGGGAGCGCTTCGTACAGCGGGACGATGTTCACCGGCACGCCGAGGTGGTCCAGGGTGGTCTGGAAGTCCTTCGCGTACTGATCGGCGCTCACCCCGAGCTCCGGTCCGCGCGTGGCGAGTGCCGCGAGCTGGTCCGCGAGGAGCGGCACGGCGAACGCGCCCGCGGCCGCGAGGACGAAGAAGATCGCGGTGTAGACGACCAACACCGCGCCGAACCGGTTGAGGCGGGTGCGGCGGTCGATGCGATCGACGAGCGGCGAGAGCACGTACGAGAACGCCCACGCCGCGCCGAAGATGATGAGCACGTCGGCGACCCGACCGAGCGCCTCCCAGAGGATCGCGAACACCTGGAGCCCGAGGAACAGGATGAGTAACACGACGAGCGCGGTGAGGAGCTGTCGTTCCCTCGTGCTCAGTTTCACGCGACGAATGCTACGCGGGCGCGCACGCGCCGCACGACTAGCATTCCGTGAATGCCCCACCGAACACCGCTCATCGAGCGATATCGCGCGCATCTCCCGGTCACCGCGCAGACCCCTCGCCTGACCCTTGGCGAGGGCGACACGCCGCTCGTCCGCGCGCCCGCGCTCGAGCGGGAGACCGGCATCGCCGAGGTCTGGCTGAAGATCGAGGGCGCGAACCCGACCGGCTCATTCAAGGACCGCGGCATGGTCGTGGCCATCGCGAAGGCCATGGAGGACGGCGCGCGAGCCGTGCTCTGTGCGTCGACCGGGAACACGGCCGCATCCGCCGCCGCGTACGCGGCCCGTGCGGGGCTGCGCTGCGCCGTCGTCCTGCCCGCTGGCCATGTCGCGCTCGGGAAGCTCTCGCAGGCCATCGCGTTCGGCGCCCGCGTCGTCGCGGTGCGCGGCAGCTTCGACGACGCCCTGGCGCTCTCGCGCGAGCTCGCCACGAGCGGCGAGGCGACGCTCGTCAATAGCGTCAATCCGTATCGGATCGAGGGGCAGAAGACCGCGGCCTTCGAGATCTGCGAGACCCTCGGCGACGCGCCGGAGTGGGTGTGCATCCCGGTCGGCAACGCCGGGAACATCACCGCGTACTGGAAGGGCTTCACCGAGGCGCGCGACGCGAAGATGGCGAAGCGCCGGCCTCAGATGCACGGCTTCCAGGCCGCGGGCGCCGCCCCGATCGTGAACGGTGAGGTCGTCGCAGATCCGCAGACGATCGCGACCGCGATCCGCATCGGGAACCCGGCGTCGTGGAACGGTGCCGTCCGCGCGCGGGATGAGTCGGGCGGCTCGATCACCGCCGTCACCGACGACGAGATCCTCGATGCGTACCGGCTCCTCGCGCGCTGCGAGGGCGTGTTCTGCGAGCCCGCGAGCGCCGCGGCCGTCGCGGGGCTGCGCAAGCTCGCGCGCGCGGGCACGAAGCCGCGGCAGGTGGTCTGCGTGCTCACCGGCAACGGGATGAAGGACCCCGATCGGGCAATCGCCCTCGCGCCGCCGATCCCGGAGGTCGAGGCCCAGCTCGACGCCGTCCGCGACGCGATCCGCGCGCCGTGACCGATCTGCGCGTCCGCGTCCCCGCGACGAGCGCGAACCTCGGCCCCGGCTTTGACGCGTTCGGGATCGCGCTGCCGCTGCTCGCCGAGTTCGACGTGCGGCCGGCGCGCGCGTGGAGCGTCACCGCCGAGGGCAACGGCGCCTCCGACGTGCCGACCGGCGAGGACAACCTGTTCGTCGTTGCCGCTCGGACGGCGGCCAAGACGCTCGGCTACAACCTCGCGCCGCACCACGTCACCCAGCGCTCGGTGATCCCCCGCGCCCGGGGCCTGGGTGCCAGCGCGGCGGCCATCGTGGCCGGGGTCGTCACCGCGAACGCGCTCGCCGGCGAGCCGCTTGGACGGCGCGCGCTCCTGCGCATCGCGAGCGACGTTGAAGGCCATGCCGACAACGTCGCGGCCGCGCTATACGGGGCGTTCACGATCGCGCTGCCGTCAGCCGACGGCCCGATCGCGACGCGGTTCGCCTTCCCGAGCACTTGGCGGGCGTGCCTGTTCGTGCCGACCGCGTCGCTCCAGACCGAGAGATCCCGCGCTGTCCTCACGACGGACGTGTCCCGCACCGATGCGGTGTTCAACCTGGCGCACGCGTCGGCGCTCCTCGCCGCGATCCTCCGGTCCGACGGCGCGCTGCTCTCGCTCGCGATGCACGACCGGCTGCACGAGTCGGCACGGATGAAGCTCGTGCCCGCGCTCGAGGAGATCGTTGCCGCGGCGCGCGGGGCCGGCGCGTTCGGTGCGGCGCTCTCGGGTGCCGGTCCGAGCGTCATCGCGTTCGCGCCGGCGCGCCTCGCCGCGCGGGTGACCGCGGCGATGGAGGAAGCGGCCACTGTCGCCGGATCGCCTGGTCGCGGCCGCGTCGTGCGCGTGCGGGCCGCGGGCGCACAGCTCGTGCGGAACCCGTGACGCTCAGCTAGTTGCTCCACTCGTGGTCTCCGCGCGCGGGCTGGCTTGCCTTCGCCGCCATCGCCGTCGTTGGCATCGGCCTGCTGTTCCTCGCGCAAGAGGCCGTGACCGGCCGGGACGCGGAGGTGATGAGCTTTCAGCGCACCGGGGACAGCCGTGTGATCGTCGTCAATGTCGGGATGGGTATCGGTGAGCAGATCATCCGCAGCACTGCCGTCGAGGACGCCGACAGCGTCCGCGTGACCGTGCGCGTGCGGCGGAACACACGAAGCGCCCCGTCGATCCTCCTGTCCATGCCCACGATCGTCCGGCTGAATGCGCCGCTCCTCGAGCGCACGGTGCTCGACGGCACGGGCCAGCCGGTTCCCGATCTGGGCGATTACGTCGGCCCGAGGCCCACGCCGACGCGCTGACCTCTCGCGGGTAGCCTTCGGTCCGTGGATCGCCTCGGGCTCCTCGCCGACCCTGCGGTGCGCTCCGCCTTCGGGCGCGAGATCGGACGGGCGATCGAGTACCACAGCTCGATCGGCTCGACCCAGGACCGGGCCCGCGAGCTCGCCCGCACCGGCGTCGCGGTCCCGACCCTCGTCGTCGCCGATCAGCAGGCCGCCGGGCACGGGCGGGGCGAGAAGTCCTGGCTCAGCGAGCCAGGCGCCGCGCTCCTCGCGTCATGGATCTTCCGGCCCGCACCGGCGGAGCCCGGTCTCTTTACGCTCCTTGCGGGCGTCGCGGTCACGAAGGCCCTCCGGCCGTTCGGCGTCGCCGACCTCGGCTTGAAGTGGCCGAACGACGTCTGGCTCACGAACGGGAAGATCGCCGGGTGCCTCGCGCACGGCGCGAGCGATCACCTGGTCATCGGCATCGGGGTCAACGTGTCGCAGCGCGAGCTGCCGCGTGAGATCGCGAACGTCGCGACCACCCTCGTCCGCGCCGGGCATGACATCGACCGCCTCACGCTCCTCGCGAGGATCACCACGGAGCTTGACGCCGTGGCGGACCGGGCGAACCGGGACGCCGCGCTCGCCGAATGGCGCAAGCGCTCGATCACGCTCAACCGAGAGGTCGAAGTCAGCGACGCTGGCAGCGCGCCGTTCCGCGGCAAAGCGATCGCTCTCGCCGATGACGGCGCGCTGGTCGTCGAAACGCCCTATGGTCAGCAGCGGGTCATCGCGGGAGAAGTGAGGGTCCTGGGATGAGCGGGAGATTCCCGTTCGCCATCATCATCGATGGCACGACGGTACTGCCACACTCGATGCGGCGCGAGCTCGACCTGCGCACCTTGCCGCTGCACGTGAGCTTTGGCGCGGAGTCGTACACCGCCGAAGTCGACCTCACGGCCGAACAGTTCTACGAGAAGATCAAGGACCCGAAGGCGAAGCCGACGACATCCCAGCCGTCCATCGGCGAGTGCCGCGACGTGTACGAGCTGGCGGCCCGGGACGGGTACAAGGACATGCTCGTCCTCACGGTCGCGACGGAGTTCTCCGGCACGTTCTCGGTCGCGTCGACGACGGCGCAGCAGATCATCGACACGAACATCGTTGTCCTGGACACCCGCTCGACCGCGAGCAGCATCGGCCTCATCGCGACCGCGTGCGCGAAGGCGCGCCGCGCCGGCCGCTCGCTCGACCAGACCGCCGCCCTCGCGCGGGAGCTCGCGGCCAAGACGAACCTCCTCGCGCTCATCGACACCCTCGACTTCCTCCGCCGCTCGGGTCGGATCTCCGGCGCCGCCGCGGCCTTCGGCTCGCTGCTATCGCTCAAGGTCATCCTCGACCTCAAGGAGGGCCGCGCGGACGCGGTCGAGAAGGTCCGCACCCGAGAGCGGGGGATGACGAAGCTGCAGCAGCTCGTCGAGGCCCGCACCCCGGCGGGCACCCGCATCCACGCGGCGATCCTCCACGCGAACGCGCCCGATCGGGCGGGGCTGCTCGGAGAGTGGGTCCAGGAGCGCTACCACTGCGTCGAGTACTGGGTCGACGAGGCGGGACCCGTACTTGCGTCACATGCCGGACCGGGGACCGTAGCGCTCGGCTGGTACCAAGAGGAACATGGTGCGTAATGAGGTTACGGATGCCGTTCGGGCGGCAGCGCAAGGAGTTCCCGTCGCACCTGTGGACCCAGTGTCCGACGTGTGGCGAGATGCTCTTCAACAAGCAGCTCACCCGGAATCACAACGTCTGCACGAAGTGCGACAACCACTTCCGGCTCGGCGCGCGCGAGCGCATCGAGCTGCTGATCGATAAGGGCAGCTTCACCGAGCACGACACCGATCTCACGAGCGCCGATCCGCTTGGCTTCAGCGACCAGAAGCCGTACCCGCAGCGGATCCAGCAGTCCCAGGCGAAGAGCGGCGAGAAGGACGCGGCGATCTGCGGCACCGCGATGATCGACTCCAACGCGGTCGAGCTCGCGGTCATGGACTTCGACTTCATGGGTGGCTCGATGGGCAGCGTCGTCGGGGAGAAGCTCACCCGCGCCGCGGAGCGCGCGCTCGCGAACCGCACGCCGCTGCTCATCGTGTCCGCCTCCGGCGGCGCACGGATGCAGGAGGGCACGCTTTCGCTCATGCAGATGGCGAAGATCCTCGGTGCCCTGCATCGCCTCGACGAGGCCGGGCTGCCGTACTTCAGCCTCCTCACCGACCCGACGACCGGTGGCGTGCTCGCCTCGTTCGCGTCGCTCGGCGACATCATCTTCGCCGAGCCGAATGCGCTCATCGGATTCAGTGGCGCGCGGGTGACGAGCGAGACGATCGGCGAGAAGCTACCGAAGGGCTTCCAGCGGGCCGAGTTCGTTCTCGAGCACGGGTTCGTCGATCAGGTCGTGCCGCGGGCACAGCTCCGCGAGCGCATCGCGTACTTCCTCAACGCGTTCAAGCCGGGCGCGCGCGATCTGCGGTGGAGCCTCTAGTGGACGTCGTCGACCGGTTCCTCGGGAAGAAGACGACCGAAGGCAACGGCCACATCCCGGAGGACGCGGGCCTCATCACCGACGCTGCGTCGCTCACGAGCCAGCGGACGCCCTGGCAGTCGGTGCAGCTCGCGCGCGAGCTGAAGCGGCCGCACTCGATCGAGGTCATCGACGGGCTGTTCGAGAAATTCCAGGAGCTGCACGGCGACCGCGGATTCCGTGACGATCCCGCGGTGGTCGGTGGCATCGCCGAGCTCGACGGGATCGGGCCGGTCGTCGTCGTCGCGCAGCAGCGCGGCGCGAACACCGAGGAGAACATCACGCGGAGCTTCGGGATGCCGTACCCCGAGGGCTACCGCAAGGCCATCCGCCTCTACCGGATGGCCGAGAAGTTCCACCTTCCGCTCGTCACCTTGGTGGATACGCCCGGCGCGTACCCTGGGCCCGAGGCCGAGGAGCGTGGGCAGGCCGAGGCGATCGCGAAGTCGATCGCGACGATGTGCGGCCTCCAGACGCCGATCGTTGCGATCATCCTCGGCGAGGGCGGCTCCGGTGGAGCGCTCGCGCTCGCCGTCGGCGATGTCGTCCTCGCGCTGCAGAATGCCATCTACTCCGTCATCTCACCCGAGGGCGCGGCGGCGATCCTGTGGCGCAGTGCGACGGAGGCCGAAAAGGCCGCGAACGCGCTGAAGCTCGCCGCCAGCGATCTCCTGCGACTCGGCATCGTCGACGGGCTGATCCCCGAGCCGGCCGGCGGTGCGCACACCGACCCGCAGGCGACGATCGCCGCGATCAAGTCCGCGCTCATCGTGCAGCTCGTCCGGCTCGGGCGCGTCCCGATCGCCGACCTGCTGTCCGCGCGCTACGAGCGGTACCGCCACATCGGCGTCGTCGTCGAGCCGCTGCCCGGGTCGGCACCGGTCGTGAAGAAGGAGCCGTTCTGGCGGCGCATCATGCGGCCCGCATGAGCGAGAACGACGAAGTCCTGGCGCTGCTCGACGACTTGCTCCGCCTCGCGGAAGGATCGGGCGCGACCGCGATCGAGGTCGAGGCCGAGGGGATGGCCGCGGCGATCGTGCGGGTTCCGTCAGTCATTGCCTACAAGACGGCCGCCGAAGCGCGCGCCGCCACGATTCCCAAGGTTTCCGAGCCCGCGCGCGTGCACTCGTCAGGCGTCGGGATCTTCAGCGCCTCGAAAGAGTGGAGCGCCGGCGACGAAGTGAAGAAGGGGATGGTGCTCGGCGCGGTGCAGTCGCTCGGCGCGATGACCGACGTGGTCGCTCCGATCGATGGCGTGCTACGCGACGTGCTCGTCGCCGGCGGCGCGCCGGTCGAGTACGGCCAAGCGCTCTTCGCGATCGAGAAGCGGTAGCGCCAATGCCCGCCGAGCGCGCGCTCGAAGACCGCGCTTGGGCGACACACCCGTGGGTCCTCGAAGGCACCCGCGGCGTGCGCTTCGGCGTAATGCCGCTTGGCCTTCCAGACTGGAGTGCCGCGCGCGACTTTGCCCGTCGGGTAGAGGCCATGGGATTTGACGCGATCTGGCTTCCTGATCACCCGCTGGTCGGATATGACGCCTGGACGATGCTTGCTGGCTTCGCGGAAGCGACCAGCACGCTTCGCCTGGGGACCCTCGTCAGCTGTGTTGCCTATCGGCACCCGGTCGTTTTGGCCCGAAGTGCCGCGGACGTGGACCGCATCTCCGGCGGCCGAGCGATCCTAGGCCTCGGCACCGGCGACATGCCGTGGGAGTTCGGGCAGATGGGCCTCGCCTATCCACCTCCGCGCGAGCGCGCCGTAGTCCTCGAAGAGACGCTCCGGATCATCAGACCGCTTCTTGCTGGCCGCACCGTCGATTACGAGGGCACCTACCTCCGCGTGAAGAACGCGGAGCTCCGCCCGTTACCCGTCCAGACCTCCGGCCTGCCGATCGTCGTTGCAGGCGGTGGGCAGAAGACGACCCTGCGGCTAGTCGCGAAGTACGCGGATGCGTGCAACGTTGGCGCAGCGTCCTGGGCCGGCGGAGCATTTACCGCCGATGCGGTGACGCAGAAGTTCGAGGTTCTCCGTCGGCATTGCGCCGATGCTTGTCGGCCATACGAGTCCGTCCTGCGCACGGGTCTGTTCGGGTTTGCCCTGGCCGAAACGACCGCGGCCGCGCGGGAGAAACTCGACGCGCTTGGGTCCGGGGCCCGGAATTTCATGGAGAACGTGATCCTTGCCGCCACACCAGACGAGGCGCTCAGTCAGATTCGCAGGGCGATCATGCTGGGATTCCAGTACCTCATCTTCACGGCTCGGGTCAGCGACCCCGAGAGTCTCGATCTGTTGCAAGCCCGAGTGCTGCCGGTGCTGAAGGGGAAAGATCCGAACTGAGCGTTTGAGGTCGCTCACGGCGCAGGTAGACCTCTCGCGCGCGTCGAATGCACGGCGACCACAAGGGCGATTCGTATGCTCCTCCAATGGGACATCCGAAAGCCTGGCTGTTCCCGGGTCAAGGATCGCAAATCGTCGGGATGGGGAAGGCGCTCGCCGACCAGTTCCCCGATGCGGCACGGACCTACAACGAGGCGAACGAGGCGCTCGGCTTCGATCTGCGCGCGCTCTGCTGGGACGCACCTACAAGCGAGCTCGAACGCACCGCGAACGCGCAGCCGGCGATCCTCGCGACCTCGATCGCGGCACTGCGTGCAGCACAAGCCCAAGGACTGAAGCTCGATGCCCCGATCTTGCTCGGGCATTCGCTCGGGGAGTTCACTGCGCTCGCTGCCAGCGGCGCGATTGAGTTCGCCGACGCGCTTCGGCTCGTGCGCAAGCGCGGTGAGCTGATGCAGGCCGCCGACACGTCAGGCGGCATGGCGGCGGTGCTTGGACTCGATGCCGACGCCGTCGCGAAGGCCATCGACGGCACCGGCATCGTCGTCGCGAACGACAACGCGCCGGGTCAGGTCGTCATCACCGGACCGCTCGCCGCGATGCCGAAAGCGACTAAGGCGCTCAAAACCGCGGGTGCGAAGCGTGTCATTCCATTGAAGGTGTCGGGCGCATTCCATTCACCCGCGATGCGGGCGGTCGCTCCAGCGCTCGCTGAGGCGATCCGGGCCACTCCATTCAATGAACTCAAGTACCGGGTCATCGCGAACGTCGACGCCCAGCCCCACGAACATGCGAGCGATTTCGTGACATTGCTCGAAAAACAGGTGCACTCTCCCGTACAGTGGGTCGCGTCAGTCCGGCGCGCGGCCCAGGAGGGCGCGACGACGTTCGTCGAGTTCGGCGCGGGCAATGTCCTCACCGGTCTCGTCAAACGCATCCTCCCTGACGCGCGGACCGCGAACGTGTCCGATCCCGCGACGCTCGAGGAGGCACTCAATCTCGTTCGATAAGATCCTCATCGCGAACCGGGGCGAGATCGCGCTGCGCGTCATCCGCGCGTGCCGCGAGCTCGGGATCCAGACCGTCGTCGTGTACAGCGAGGCCGACGTGCACAGCCTCCCGGTCCACTCCGCCGACGAGGCCATCTGCATCGGCCCGGCGAACTCGCGCGACTCCTATCTGAACATCCCGGCGATCATCTCGGCCGCGCTCATCTCTGGCGCGCAGGCGATCCACCCCGGCTACGGGTTCCTCTCCGAGAACGCGGACTTCTCGGAGGTGTGCAAGGAGCACGGGCTCGTGTTCATCGGCCCGCCGCCGGAAGTGCTCGCGCGGTTCCACGACAAGTCGGCGACGCGCGCGGCGATGAAGCGCGCCGGCCTGCCGGTGATCCCCGGCTCCGAGGGCCCGGTCCACACGTCGTCCGAGGCGCTCCGTATCGCCGAGTCGATCGGCTACCCGGTGATGCTGAAGGCGCGCTCAGGCGGCGGCGGGCGCGGCATGCGCAAGGCCGAGTCAGCGAAGGATCTGCAGCGGCTCTGGGAGCAGGCCCGCAGCGAGGCGAAGGCGAGCTTCGGCGACGACGGCATTTACCTCGA
>DASYVN010000219.1:0-1893 GCA_035937095.1 Candidatus Limnocylindria bacterium | reverse complement strand
CGATCCTGCTCGGGCTCGCCTGCGCCGCCCGCCAGCCGGCCTGGTTCTTCGCGCCGTTCTACGTGCTGCTGGCCTGGAGGCGCGAGGGCCGCGGGCCGGCCCTCCGCCGCGCCGGGATCGCCGCGCTCGCCGCCCTGCTCCCGAACCTCCCATTCTTCCTTTGGTCGCCGGGCGACTTCATCGGCGGGATCTCCGCGCCGATGCTCGGTGCGCTCGAGCCGTACGGCGTCGGGCTCATCCGCTTCTCGCTGGACGGCGTGCTCCCGCTGCTCCCGCGCGGCGCGTACGGGATCCTCTCGCTCGTCGCGATGGCCGGGCTGCTGACCGTGCTCTGGCACCGCTGGCGACGGCTCCCGCTCGGCGCGCTCGTGTTCCCGAGCCTCGTCCTCTGGTTCGCCTGGCGGTCACTCCAGAACTACTTCAGCTTCGCCGGAGTGCTCGCGCTCGCCGGGGACGAGGACCTCCTCGGCGACGGCGCGGAGCTACGCGGCGACGCAGGCGCGGCCGCGGACGATCGCGAGGGCCCGCGCGGCGTCGACGAGCCCGCCGCGACCGGCTGAGCCGATCACCGCGCGCCGCACGAGGCGCCCTCGCGCGAGCGCGGTAAGCCGGCGGTCGCGCGTGGCCTCCAGGAGGAGCGCGCAGATCCCGGCGACGTGCGGTGTCGCCATCGATGTCCCGCTCATGCGCACGTAGCGCGGCGGCACTGCGCACGGATCGCTCGCGAGGACCGCGGCGCGCGCGCTCGCGATGCCGGTCCCGTACGCGCAGGCCGCGTCCCGCGTCACCCCGCCACCGATGGCGAGCAGATCCGGCTTGCGGTACCGCACCCCGGGGACCGGGCCGCGCGAGCTGTAGAAAGCCAGCCAGCCGGTCTTGTCCGCGGCACCGACAGTGAGCGCGCCGCGCGCGTTGCCCGGCGAGCCGATGGTCCCACTGGCCGGGCCGCTGTTCCCCGCGGCGACGCAGACGATGATCCCGTCCGCGGTGAGCGCATCGACCTCGCGCGCGAGCGGCGATGCCGGGGAGCCCGGACCGCCGAGCGACCGGTTCATGACCTGCACGTCCTGCCGGCTCGCCCACGACATCGCCGCGAGGACCGCGTCCTCGGTCCCACCCGCCGCGGAGAGCGCCTTAGCGATGACGAGCATCGCGCCCGGTGCGACGCCGCGATACACGGCGCCGCTGCCCGCTGCTATGCCCGCGACGTGCGTGCCGTGCCCGACGTCGTCGCGATCACCGGCGCCGCTGAAGTCCCTGTTGCGCGGCGATGCGACCGTGCAGGTCCGGGTGCCCGTCGTCGATGCCGGTGTCGACGATCGCGATGCGCACGCCCGCCCCGGAGAGGCCGGCGTCATGGAGCAGCGGGAGCAGGGGAACCGAGTCGTTCAGCAGCGGCTGGATCGGAAGCGGCGGGCGGGGCTGCCGATCGCGCGGAGCGCCTCGGCGAGCGCGGCCTGACGGTCCGCCGGGACGTCGAGGACGATGACGTTCGCCCGGCGATGCGTCTGCCGGACCGTCGCGCCGAACTGCGCGAGGAGGTCGGCGGGGATGCCGGCGTCCGCGGCCTGCGCTCCGGCGCGCTCGCGATCGCCGGCCGGGAGCTCCGTTGCGGCGACCCGGTGCACGGGCTCGACGATGAGTCGGGTCGCGAGTGCTTCCGCGTCCGAGGCGGTCGCGGCGTCAGTCCGTAGCATGGCAAGCAGATATTGACATTGCTTGTCAAGACCCCGCAGCCGCTAGGGTTCTCGGGTGCCGATCGATCCCGAGCTGCTGTCCGTCCTGGCCTGCCCGGTCGATCACGCGCCGGTCCGTGACGAGGAAGCGCACCTGGTCTGCAGCAGCTGCGGCCGCCGCTACCCCGTGCGCGACGGCATCCCGGTCATGCTCGTC
>DASYVN010000218.1:0-1825 GCA_035937095.1 Candidatus Limnocylindria bacterium | reverse complement strand
CCCAGAGCCACGCAGCCGTCTCGGCGACGATCTCCGGGTCCGCGAGCGGACGCCACTCGCTGTCCGCGGCCGGGAGCTCGAGCACGAAGCGGTCGTATGCGACCTGACTGACCTGCATCACGACACTGGAGTACGCCTGTGGCCGCGCGCCTCACAGTCCCCTGCCGGGGGTGCTTCGGCTAGTACCCAGGTACTAGAAGTGGCTGGATGTGCACGCTTTCAAGCCGATTCGCGGTGCTACCGGCTGCGGCGGAGCCTGGGGTCCAGGGCGTCGCGAAGGGCGTCGCCGAAGAAGTTGAAGGAGAACACCGCAAGGAAGATCCCGAGGCCGGGGCCGACGCTCATCCACCACTTGAGGTTCGAGAGGTACCGCTGCGAGTAATACACGTCCGCACCCCACGTCGGCGTGGGCGGCTGGGCACCGAGACCGAGGAATGACAGCGCGGCCTCCGCCAGCATCGCACCGGCGATCGCCAGGGTCGCCTGGACGATGAGCGGGTTGGTGATGTTCGGGAAGATGTGACGAGCCACGATCCGAACGTCGCTGCAGCCGATCGTGCGCGCGGCCTCGACGTACTCGCGATTCCGGGTGGCGAGCACCGCGCGATAGGCGCGTGAACCCCGGGATCGCGACGATGCCGATGGCGATCATCGCGTTGCGCAGGTCCGGACCCAGGGCCGCTGTGATCGCGATCGCGAGGAGCAGCGCGGGGAAGGCGAGGAGCGCGTCGATGAGCCGCATGGACAGGGGCGGGCCTGCGCCCGCCCCTTTGAAAACCGCCGCAAAAGGCCTAACTGCGCTCGACCGGCTCGGTCCGGTCGACCTCGTCGACCAAGTCCACGGGCTCGCCGCCTTCGTGACCCGGGCTCGGGAGGAGCCGGTAGCGCTCGCGCGGAGTGTGGCCCTCCGTCGTGATCCGCTTCTCGTCGACGACCGGCGTCGCGGTCACCGGCGCCACAGCCGGGCTCGAGGTCACGGTCGCGGTGCTGCGGGCCGGGGCCAGAAGGCCGCCAAGCCAGCCCGCGAAGATCGCGAGGAGCATGCCGAGCGCGCCGCCGAAGGCGAACGTCTCGACGGACAAGAACAGCGTGGTGCCAAGGACGGCGGGTAGGATCTGCACGAGCCGCCCGGTGCTGCCGAAGATGCCGATCTCGAGCGCGATGTCGACGACGAGCACGGCCAGCACGACGAACAGACCGAAGAACGCGACCATCATTCCGTGCCAGCTCGTACGGTAGCCCGTCATCCGTCCGGCGACGTAGCCGCCGATCAGGTACGACAGGCCGACGCCGACGAGGACCGGCACCGTTGCCGAATACCCGCGCGACGGGTACACGGCCGCGAGCAGAACCCCGATCAACGGAGTCAGGATCGCCGCAACGCCGACCGTCGCGAGCCAGCCATCCAGGACCGCGCCCCAGGATGTACCGGCGGGGCGCAACACAACATCACGTGCCACGGCATTGCCCTCCTTCAGAGGCTTCACCGCCATACGTGCAAGCGGACGGCCACCCGGCCAGAGCTCAGCTAGACGGCGGCGGTTCGGCTCCCGGCGCTCCGCGCGAACGTCTCGGCGAGGTCCGTCTTCTCCCACGGGAGGTCCAGCTCCGGCCTGCCGAAGTGCCCGTACGCGGCTATCTGCCGGTAGATCGGGCGACGCAGGCGGAACCGCTCGATGATCTTCTGCGGGCGGAAGTCGAAGTGCTCGTCGATGAGGCGGCGGATGACCTCGTCATCGACGGTGCCCGTGCCAAAGGTCTCGACGTTCAGCGAGACCGGCTTGGCCACGCCGATGACGTACGCGATCTGGATCTGGCACCGCTT
>DASYVN010000217.1:0-3637 GCA_035937095.1 Candidatus Limnocylindria bacterium | reverse complement strand
GGTCATCGCGCGGATCCTCGAAGCCCGCAAGATGCTGCCCGGCGATCAGATCCTCGTGGTCGAGGCGATCAAGCTCGTCGAGACGTCGCTCCGGAGCCTCTGCGATCGGGTCTGGGTCGTGGTCGCGCCGCGGGAACAGCTGCTCTCGCGCCTCGCGACGCGCGGCATGAGCGAAACCGGCGTCGGCGCCCGCCTGGCGGCGCAGGCGAGCGAGCAGCAGTTCCGCGACGCGGCGGACGTCGTGATCGAAAACGACGGCGACCGCGACGCTCTTCGCGCCGCGGTCGCCGCCGCATGGTCAACGGTGCGCGAGGGGTCTAGGGGGCGATCTTGACCGGGACGGGGAAGCCGAAGCGCCGTTCGACGGGCCCGAACGAACCACCGTTGGTGGCCGCCTGCCGCTGGTCCTGCGCGGCGCGGAGCAGGAACTGCATCTGGCCGCCAGACGCGACCAGGTAGGCGATCTGCTCGGCGGTCTGCGCGTCGGTCCGGATCGTGTACACGGCGGCCGTGCGCGCGAGGATGGGCATGTTCTGGAGCGTGATCTTCGTCGCGAAGTCCACGAAGCGGTTGGTGTCCGTGCCGGTGAAGTACTTCGTCGGATCCAGGTTCAACGTGAACAGGAGGTCGACGAGGTCACCGACCTGGACGGCGCCGCCGACCGCGTTCGCGTCAGCGACGGTGATCGACATGACGCGGTAGTCCGGCGTGCCGGCCGCGATGGGCACGTTCGGTGCGGGCTGGGCGTTCGGTGGGAACACGGTGAACGAGACCGCGCCGGCGGCGGCGAACTTCCCGGGCAGGATCGGCTCGCCGGCCGCGACCGACTGCTGGACGATCTTGCCGACGGCTTCATCTGCCCGCGTCATTGCGGTCGGCGGGGCCAAGTCGACCGGAAACTTCTGCACCTTCAGGTCGCCGGCCGTGAGCGCGGTCCGCGGCGGGACGTCGCGGGCGGCCACGAGCACGTCGGTCGTGAGGACCGGTGCCGTGACTTCGGACTTCGTTCCGGATGAGAGCAGGAACGTCCCCGCGCCCGCCAGGATCGCGATCAAGACCCCGACGATCAGGACGAGTCGCGCGCGACGCCGAGACCGGTCTTCCACTGTCCTTCCAACTCCTCTGAATGCTGCTGATGGAACGTTACTTGATGACGTGGGTTATTCGGCAATAGCCCATTCGTGGGGTGCGCCCAGCCTTGGACGCGACGGCGGCAGGTAGCATCACCGGACGGGAGCCGGTGCCCTCCGCCGGTTCGAACACACGTTCTACACTCAGTAACGAAGAGGCCCGATGAGCAGCTCCAGCGAAGTGCTCCAAGTCCCGCTCGATCGACCCGCCGGCCGGGCCGCGTATGACCTCGTGCTCCCCTGGCCGCTGGCCGGAGACCAGCCGAAGGCCGCGGCCGAGCTCTCCGCGGCCCTCGCCCGCGGCGACAAGTGGCAAACCCTGAAGGGCGTCACCGGATCGGGTAAGACCGTGACGATGGCCCAAGTCATCGCCGATGCAGGGCGCCCGGCCCTCGTCCTCGCCCACAACAAGACCCTCGCGGCGCAGCTGTACGGCGAGTTCAGGGAGTTCTTCCCGAACAACGCGGTCCAGTACTTCGTCTCCTACTACGACTACTACCAACCCGAGGCGTACGTCCCGCGGAGCGACACGTACATCGAGAAGGACTCCTCGCGGAACGAGGAGATCGACAAGATGCGGCACTCCGCGACGCGCTCGTTGTTCGAGCGACGCGACGTGATCATCGTCGCGTCGATCTCGTGCATCTACGGTCTCGGCGCGCCCATCGACTACGGCGCGGTCACGGTGCGGCTGGTGAAGGGCGAACGGATGCGCCGCGACACGGTCCTCCGGCACCTCGTCGACATCCAGTACGAACGCAACGACCAGAGCTTCGTTCGCGGCAAGTTCCGGGTGCGCGGCGACACGCTCGAGATCCATCCGGCGTACGAGGACCTCGCGGTGCGCATCGAGTTCTTCGGCGACGAGATCGAGCGCATCACCGAGCTCGATCCGCTCACCGGGGAGGTGCTGGCCGAGCGCGACCGGATCGACATCTATCCGGCGCGCCACTTCGTCACGCCCCGCGAGAAGCTGAATGAGGCGATCAAGGACATCGAGGCGGAGCTGCAGGTGCGCACCGCCGAGCTTCAGACCGCGGGCCGCTTGCTCGAGGCCCAGCGGCTGCTGCAGCGGACGAACTTCGACCTCGAGATGCTCCGCGAGACGGGCACCTGCCACGGCATCGAGAACTACTCGCGGCATCTCGCGCGCCGCCCGGCCGGGAGCCGGCCGTGGACCCTCCTCGATTACTTCCCACCGGACTTCCTCATGTTCATCGACGAGTCGCACATGTCGATCCCGCAGGCTCGGGGCATGTTCTTCGGCGACAAGGCCCGCAAGGACATCCTCGTCGAGTACGGCTTCCGGCTGCCAAGCGCGCTCGACAACCGGCCGCTCACGTTCAAGGAGTTCGAGGACCGCCTGGATCAGACGATCTTCGTCTCCGCGACGCCGGGGCCGTACGAGCTCGAGCGGACCCCCGTGCTGGTCGAGCAGATCATCCGGCCGACGGGCCTCGTGGACCCGGAGATCGACATCCGCCCGACGGACGGGCAGATCGACGATCTCCTCGGCGAGATCAACCTCCGGGTGCAGCGGGGCCAGCGGTCGATCGTCACGACGCTGACGAAGAAGATGGCCGAGGACCTCGCCGACTACCTCCGCGAGATGGGGGTGAAGGTCCACTACCTCCACTCCGAGATCGAGACGATCGAGCGCGTCGAGATCCTCCGCGACCTGCGCCTTGGCGTGTACGACGTGGTCGTGGGGGTGAACCTGCTGCGCGAGGGTATCGACCTGCCCGAGGTGACGCTCGTCGCGATCCTCGATGCCGACAAGGAGGGCTACCTCCGCTCGGAGGGCTCGCTCATCCAGGTCATCGGCCGCGCCGCCCGGCACCTCGAGGGACGCGTCGTCATGTATGCCGACCGGCGGACCGACTCGATGGACCGCGCGATCAACGAGACCGAGCGCCGCCGCAACCTGCAGATCGCGTACAACAAGGAGCACGGGATCGAGCCGACCAGCATCATGAAGGCGATCCGCGAGGTCGGGATGCGGCTGAAGCAGGTGGCCGAGGTCGAGGGCGAGTACGAACGGCGTGGCCGCCCGATCGCGGCCGGCGAGATGCCGCCTGACGAGCTCGTGCGGCTGATCAAGGACCTCGAGTCGCGGATGAAGGAAGCGGCGAAGCAGCTGGAGTTCGAGCGCGCGGCGACCCTCCGCGACGAGGTCGTGCAGCTCCGCGGGATCCTCGTGCTCGAACGGGGCCCCGATGGCGCGCTCGCGGCGCCGAAGACGACGAAGCGCATCGTCCGGCGAAGAAGGGGAATCTAAGTGGTGCTCGGAGTACTGGCGACCGCCGCGCTCGTGGGTGTCATCGTCGGCGGGATCGCGCTCGTGGTCCGCGGAGGCCGGAGCGGATTCGACTGGGCCCCGCGGTCGCTCGTCCGTATCTATCTGTACATCGCGTCGCTCGCCGGCATCGTCGTGCTCGCGGTCGGCCTGTCCAGCGTGCTGAACGCGGGCTTCGCAGCGGCCTTCGGCGACAACTTCGTGTACGGCG
>DASYVN010000216.1:0-5364 GCA_035937095.1 Candidatus Limnocylindria bacterium | reverse complement strand
TCGCCGCGGCGCTCTCGGAGTGGCAGCTGCTCGTTCTGTGCGATCGAGCGACGCTCGTTTGCGACATCTTCCGCGACATCCTCGCGATCGTGCCGGACGACGGCCTGCATCGGCCGTCGCAGATCATGCGCAGCTCGGTGCGCGCGACGGTGGATCACTGGGTCGGCGTGCTCACCTCAGGCGCCCGATTCGCGACCGGTCGCCTCGATTACGGCAACGACGAGGTGTTCCGCCGCTTCGGCACGGCGGTCGCGAATGGCACCGCGCCGAACGGGATCTCCGCCGAGGACGGTCGAGCGGTCGTCAGGATGATGCACGACGCGCTCGCGCGCCTGCGGCGCTGACCTCCGCGACCAGCTCGAGGTAGCGGCTTGCGATCCGGTCCTCGCCGTAGTGCGCCTCGGCCCACGCGCGTGACGCGGTGGCCGCCGCGCGGCGCCGCTCGGGATCGGCGACCAGCGCGGCGATCGCGACCGTGAGCGCGGCCCCCGTGGCCGGGACGCGCACGACGCCGGCGCACGGCGCGAGCTCCTCGAAGGCGCGGTCCTCGCTCACCACGCACGGCAGACCCGCGGCCATCGCCTCGAGGACCGTGAGCGGCGTCCCCTCGTCGCGCGAGGGGAGCGTGAAGAGGTCCGCGGCGGCGTACGCGTCCGGCATCCGCGCGAACGGCAGGTCCGCTAGGTGCGTGAGCCGCGGCCCGAGCGGCGCGAGCGCCGAGCGTTCGGGCCCGTCGCCGACCACGAGAGCGTGCCACGGCCCGTCGATGCGTGTTAACGCGTCGGCGACAACGGCGAGGTGCTTCTTCGCCACGAGCCGGCCGACGAACAGGACCACGGTCGCGTCCGGGGAGATGCCGAGCGCGTGCCGCGCCGCAGCGCGCTCGGGGGCGCTCGCCGGATGGAACCGCCCGAGATCGACCGCGTTCGGGATGTGCTCGCTCTCGAGCGCCGGATCGATATGCGTCGCGAACCACTCGCGCACGCCCGCGTTGGCGAACGCGACGCGCGCGGCGTGCCGCAAGACCCGCCGCCCGACCGTGCGGTATGCGCGATAGAGCAGTGCGTCGACCGGACCGCCGAAGGCGACCATCGCGACGTGCTGGGTCACGATCGTGGGCACCCCGGCACGGCGCGCGGCTGCGTCCGCGACGAGGATCGGGAGGTACAGGCAGTCGTGCAGGTGCACGACATCGGCGCGACGCACGGCATCGCTGAGCGGGCCGAGAGCCAGCGGGGACGGGATCGGGAAGGGCATGCCGCGCCAGCGCTCCAGACCGTTGAACGCGCGCACCCGCCGCAGCTCGATCGGGCCATCACGCTCGGAGCGCGGACCGCCGCCACCGTCGGTCGCGACCCAGGTCACGTCATGGCCGGCGCGGCTGTACCAGTGCGAGAGCTGCTGCGCAACGCGCTCGACGCCCCCACGGTGCGGCGGCATGTAGTGGGTGACCAGGCAGATGCGGGCCAGGTGCCTAGGCTACGGGATGACGGCGACGACCACCCGGACACCGGGGGCCGCAAGCGCGCGCAGGCGGGTCACCTCATGGCCGGGGCGATGCCGATGGGGACGACGACGGGGTCGCGCGAGGTTGCGTCAGCTGCTTCGCCGCGGCGTCGCCGACCTGGGCGTAGAGCGCCGACGCGCGCGCGATGAGCGCATTGAGGTCCGGCGCGAGGAGCACGCCTGGCTCGTTCGCGAACGACTGGCCCTCGAGGCGCGGGTCCGTGACGCGCGCATAGGCCTCCGCGTCTGCGGCGCTCAGACCCACCGCCCTCCCGAGGCCGGTCAGCGCGCTGAGCCGCACCGTGCGCAGGTCCGCGATCGCCTTCTGCGTGATCGCCTGCGCCTCGGCCTTCGAGACCGGGAGCACGAGGTCGTTGAGCTTGCCGAGCTGGTCGACGCTCGCGGCGTATGCGCGCGCGATCGCATGCTCCGCGGCGACGCGCTGGGCCGATAACGCATCCGCGCCGGCGATCGCCGGCCGGTTGAGGGAGACGGCCGGCACCGATGCCCCGCTGATCTCGCGCTCGACGTCGATCGCCCGTGCGACCGCCGAGTCCGGGCCGACGCGCTCGACGGCGAGCACACGATCGCGATTGATGCGCATTCCGTCAGCCGGCTCGTGGGCTTCGGTCCCTCGCTTCACCAGTCCGACGCTCAGGTTCGTCGCGCCACCGCTCGCGTTCTGGAAGTAGTAGGCGTCGCGAAGGACGAGTGTCCCGCTCTCGCCCGAGTCATCGAGATGACCGAAGTACGCCTGCCCGTCGAGGAGGAGCACGGCGCTCAGGCGCTCGGGACCGATGAGTGGCAGCGAACGAGCGTCGATGTTGCCCGAGACGAAAACGCCGATCGCTGCGGGCAGCACGATCCAGCGCAGACCCCAGCGGATCCACCGCCCGGCGATGCGCACGCGATCGCGCTCGGGGTCGTACCGGGTCACCGGTGATCCTGCCGCATGAATTGCGCGATCGGCGAGGCGTCGGTCAGGTCCTCGACGAAGAGGACCGCGGACCTGGGCACGACCATCCGCGGCGCCGGCCCGTGGAGCTCGCTCCCGCGGCGCACGATCTTCGTGTCGGGTGGCTGGTTCGGATCCGCGCTCTGCGTCTGCTGCAGGTAGTAGACGTCCTCGATCTTCGCGTACGCGCCGATCCGGTCGTAGTACCGGCCGAAGTAGGTCTGGCCATTCGTGAGGAAGACCGCCTGGTATTGCGCGCGCCCCAACGTGGGGAGCGTGAAGTCCCACCACTGCGTGGCGAAGAACGTGAGCACGAAGACCGCCAGTGCGACCGCGAAGTTGCGGAGCAGTCGGCCCGAAAGCCGCACGCGCGGGAGGCGGATCCGCATCAGCGGGTCGGTGACGGGGTCGCGCTCGGACGCGGCGTGCTGGGTGCGGGCGTCGGCGCGGTGGTCAGCGCGGGCGGTGGCGTCACGACGGGCAGCTCACCGGCCTTGAACTTGCGGATCGCCGTCGCGACCTGGCCGTCCTCGCGAAGGTTCTCGATGAAGAGGACCTGGTTCGCGGGGATGATCATCGGATCCTTCGGGCCATGGATCTCGTTTCCACGCTTGATCAGCTGGCCCTGCGCGCCGGGTTGGTCCGGGACCGAGAGATAGAAGGTGTCGCTCAGCACGAAGTAGTGGTCGCCCTGCTCCTGCAGCTTCCCGAAGAACACCTGGCCGCCGGTGAGGAACACCGCCTGGTAGACGTTGCGGTCGATCACCTCGGCGGCGCTCGGCGAGAAGAGCGTCGCGATCCCGGCGCGGGACAGCTGCGTGCGCACGACGAGCACGAGGACGATGAGCACGATGAGGACAATGAGGAAGACGAAGATCCGACGGAGCACACGGATCGGAACGACGATCGCGTTCCCGTGCATCGTCGCTCCAGCCTAGCGGAACGCGATGACGGTGTACGTGCCCGCGAGCGGGGTGCAGGGGACCTGGTCGAGGCTGACGAAGGTGATGGCGAGCGTGTTCGCGGCCGAGACACGCGCCGCACTCATCGGGCACGCTGCGGTCCGACCCGGCGGGTTGACGATGACCTTGTCGCCGACGGCGAGTCCGGCGAACGCGAACGTCTGCTCGGCCGAGGTGCTCGCGCCGACAGCGGTGGGCGTGATCGAGGCGGAGTACGTCTTCACGAGCGTGTACGCCGTGCCCGTGCTGCCGATCTGAATGCCGCCCGTCGCGGTGGTCTGGCCGGTCACGTTCAGGGTGCCCGCGACGATCGTGTTCCCGCTCGCAGCCGTGACGGTGAACTTGCCCGAGTTCACGTTGACGTCGCCCGTCACAGCCAGCGTGCTCGAGAGCGTCGTGGCGCCGGTCACCCCGAGGGTGCCACCGACGGTGGTGTTGCCGGTGAGGGTTGAGGTGCCGCTGACGGCGAGGGTGCTCAGCGTCGTGGCGCCGGTCACCGCGAAGGTGCCGGCGACGGTGCCGTTGCCGAGCAGCGCCTGGCTCTGGCCGGTGCGGCCCAGGTTGAGCGTCGCGGCGCTCAGGCCGCCGATGTTGATGTTGTTGAGTCCGCCCGAGTCGATCGTGAAGGTCGCGGCGGCCGGGCCCGTTAGCGTGCCGCCCAGCGTGGTGTTTCCGGCTTGGTCGACCTTGAGCCGGTCGGCGCCGTTCATCCGCAGCTGGATGAGGTTGCCGGTGTATGCCGCGCTCGTGTTCAGGTAGAAGCCCGTGCCCTGCGTGCCCAGGGTCACCGCGACGGCCGTGCCCGTCGTGAGCGCGGTCGCGTTGACATTGAGGACCTGACCTGCGAGCTGGGTGCTCCTGAAGTTCGCGAGGTTTGCGCTCGCGCCACCGGCGCCGTGTGCTTCGACGTTGAAGATGTTTCCCGTGAAGGACTGGGCGCGGACGTTCACCGCACCAATCGAGTACCCCGCCACCGAGTCGGTCGTGCCCGAATAGAGGGTGCCGAGCGACACATCGATCGCCTTGCCCGTCGTCAGGCTCTGCGCGCTTATGCCGAGCACTGTGCCCGCGGTGGTCTGGTCCGCGGTCAGCGCCACGAGCGTGCCGGTGAAGTTTCCAGTGCTCGAGAACGTGTTCGCGCCCGTATACGAGTTCGCGGTACCGCCGTAGAAGAAGCCGCGGGTCGCGTTCGTGTTGTCCTGCGTGTTGCCGGTCGTGAACGTCGAGCTGCCGGTGTTCACATTGAAGGCCTGGCCGCTCGTGAGGCCGTTGCCGGTGCTGATGCTCGAGGCAGTTCCGGTCGTGGTCGCGTTGTTCACGGACGTCGTCCCCGTGAAGGTCGTATTGCCCGTCACGCTGAGGTCTCCACCGATCGAGGTGTTGCCGGTGAAGGTCTTGTTGCCGGCGATCGTCTCGTTGCCGGTCGCGTGCACGAAGCCGGAACCGTCGATCACGATCTTGCCGGCTGGGTTGGTGACCGTGAATCCATTGATGAAGTCGAGCGTCGACTCCGCGCCGACGGTCGTGCCGTCCTTCTTGACGGTGA
Organism: Candidatus Limnocylindria bacterium; assembly: GCA_035937095.1. Taxonomy (GTDB): domain Bacteria; phylum Chloroflexota; class Limnocylindria; order P2-11E; family P2-11E; genus UBA4735. The sequence continues at coordinate 395 of DASYVN010000216.1, read as the reverse complement.
TCGGGCCGGTCGCGCCCGTGGCGCCGGTCGCGCCTGTGGCACCGTTGGTGCCGTTCGTGCCGGCGGCACCGGTCGCACCCGCGGCACCGGTCGCACCCGCGGCACCGGTTGCGCCCGCGGCACCGGTCGCGCCCGCGGCACCGGTCGCGCCGGCGGCACCGGTTGCACCAGCGGCACCGGTTGCACCCGCGGCACCAGTTGCGCCCGCGGCACCGGTCGCACCCGCGGCACCGGTCGCACCCGCGGCACCGGTCGCGCCCGCGGCACCGGTTGGTCCGATCGCGCCGGTTGCACCAGCGGCACCGGTCGCACCAGCGGCACCGGTCGCGCCCGCGGCACCGGTTGGTCCGATCGCGCCGGTCGCACCAGCGGCACCGGTCGCGCCCGCGGCACCG
>DASYVN010000215.1:0-2466 GCA_035937095.1 Candidatus Limnocylindria bacterium | reverse complement strand
CAGGCCGAGCTCGGGCTCCTCAAGGAGACGCAGCCCAACGAGGAGCAGGAGGAGCGCGCGAAGGCCCTCGGCTTCAGCTACGTCCAGCTCGACGGTGAGGTCGGGATCATCGGCAACGGTGCGGGCCTCGTCATGAGCACGCTCGACGCCGTCAAGAACGCCGGCGGTCACGCCGCGAACTTCCTCGATGTCGGTGGCGGAGCGAAGGAATCCGTGGTGAAGGCGGCGCTCGAGATCGTGCTCGCGAATCCGAAGGTGAAGAGCGTGTTCATCAACATCTTCGGTGGGATCACGCGCGGCGACGAGGTCGCGAAGGGCGTCCTCGCGGTGCTGCACGACACGAAGCCGAAGGTCCCGCTCGTGATCCGCCTCTCCGGCACCGAGGCCGAGGCTGGCCGTGCGCTCCTCGAGGGCGCGCCGCTCGTGTCCCGGGCGACGATGGACGACGCAGCGACGGAAGCCGTGCGGCTCGCGAGGTGAGCGTGCTGGTTGGCGCGAAAACGCGTCTCCTCGTCCAGGGTCTCGGCCGCGAGGGCGCGTTCCACGCCGGGCGGATGATCGAGTACGGCACGAAGGTCGTCGGCGCGGCGAAGCCGGGCAAGGGTGGCGCCACTCAGGACGGCATCCCGCTGTTCGATTCCGTCGCGCAGGCCGTCGACGCGACCGGCGCGAACGCATCGATCATCTTCGTCCCGGCGGCCGGCGCACCCGACGCGATCCTCGAGGCGCTCGACGCGCAGCTCGAGCTCGTCGTCGCGATCACCGAGGGCATCGCGGTGCACGAGATGCTCACCGTCGCATCGGTCCTCGAGAAGTCGGCGAGCGTGCTCATCGGACCGAACTGTCCGGGTCTCATCTCGCCCGGCACGGCGAAAGTCGGGATCATGCCCGCGGAGAACTTCTCGCCGGGCCCGGTGGGGTTCGTCTCGCGGAGCGGGACGCTCACGTATGAGATCGCGGACCTGCTCACGAAGGCCGGCCTGGGCCAGACGACGTGCATCGGCATCGGAGGTGATCCGATCATCGGCCTTCCCACACCGGACGCGGTCCGCTACCTCAACGAGGACCCCGACACGGAGGTCATCGTCATCGTCGGCGAGATCGGCGGCAGCGCCGAGGAGCGCGCCGCCGAGTACATGCGCGCCTTCGGGAAGAAGCCGGCGGTGGCGTTCATCGCCGGCCGCTCGGCACCGCCCGGGAAGCGGATGGGCCACGCCGGCGCGATCGTGTCAGGGAACTCGGGCACCGCGGAGTCGAAGGTCAGCGCATTCGAGGCCGCCGGCATCCCGGTCGCGACCGCGCCGAGCGAGATCCCCGGACTGGTGAAGAAGGCGCTCGCGCGACGCTAGCTCGCGGGCGCCTTCGCAATGGCGTCCGCGAGCACATCCTTCGCCTTACGCATCTCGTGTAGTGACGGGTAGAAATCCGCGGCGCCGGTCGCTTCCTTCCGGTCGTAGATCTTGGTGCCGTTCACGTAGATCTCGAGCCGGCCGCCGTGCACCGGGGTGAGCGTGATGTCCGTCTCGCGCACGTGCCCTTCGGCGAGCTCAGCCGCCAGACCGGCGGCCGTCCAGAAGTAGCCTCACGTGACGCAGTAGCGGATCTCGAGCGATGCCTTGCTGGCCATGGTGTCCTCCTATTCGATGCGCATGCGCGCCGGTCGGATGCGGATCGGCGTCGCGTACGCCTTCGCGAAGCTCGCCGGATCCATTCTCAGGTCCGCGATCATCGACCGGAGATTGTCCAGATACGCCGGGATCGCCGCGGCCGGCGGGTAGCGCTCATCGATGACGGCCTCGCCCTCGAACGAGACGATGTCCGCGCCGTCGTCGATGGCGCGCAGGTGCACCGCCACCTTCGGGTTCGCCTGCAGGTTCCGCACCTTCTGCGTCGTCGGCGGGCTGGACACGATGACCTCGCCGTCGCGCCACCGGAACCAGACCGGGCTGCGCTGGGGCTGGGCGTCGCGGCGCACCGTCGTGAGCCAGGCGACCTTCTCGGCGCGTAGGCGCGTCTCGGCGTGGGCGCGCTTCGGATCAGCGGGCCCGCCGCGCACAATACCGCCGTGGCGGAGCTCGATCGGTTCTTGCCGGGGATCCTCGGCGCGGTCGTCGGCGTCGTGGGCTGGCTGCTCGTCGGCGTCTACATGCAGCGTCGCCAGTTCGCGCGGCAGGCGATGAACGCGGGCCGCGCGGTGTACTTCGAGCTCCTGATCAATCGGATGAACGTCGTCGTGGCGCGCGACTACGGCAGCTTTCTGCCGCTCGGGCGATCGAGCTTCGACCGCCTGCTGCCCGAGCTCGCGACCTGGCTCCCCGCGGAGCCGCTGCAGACGGTGGTCGGCGCGTACATGGGACACGCGGGCTACGAGTCCGCGCGCGCGCAGCACGACGCACCGCCGGAGATGAGGCGCGCGGCGCTGGACGCTCTCGAGGCCGCCCACCGGATGGCTTTGGACGCAATGCG
>DASYVN010000214.1:0-2710 GCA_035937095.1 Candidatus Limnocylindria bacterium | reverse complement strand
CTGGTCCATCCGCTCGCGGCCAACACACCTTCGCGAGAAAGGGTGAGCCTGAATGACCAGACGCGTCGCGTTGCTGTTCGCGCTTCTCTTCATCGTCAGCTGCGGGACCGCCACCACGCCCGCGCCCGCATCGTCCACCGCCACCGCCAAGGCCAGCGGCTCCGCCGCCGCGTTCCCGGCGAGCATCACCGACTTCCAGAACCGGTCGGTCGCGATCTCCAAGCGGCCGCAGCGGATCGTCTCCATCGGACCTTCGAACACGGAGTTCCTGTTCGCGCTCGGTGCGGGCGACCGCGTGGTCGGGACCGACGACTTCTCCGACGAGCCCGCCGCCGCGAAGACCAAGGAGCACGTCGGCGGGGTGAAGGTGAGCCTCGAGAAGGTCGTCTCGCTCAGGCCCGACCTCATCGTCACCGTGAAGTTCTCCGACGGCACACTCGAAGCGCTGTCCCAAACGACCGCCGCCGTGCTCGTCATCGACCCGCAGGGCGCAACCGATGTGGCCCGTTCCGCGACGCTCATCGGCCAGGCAGTCGGCGCGGACGGCGCGAAGCTCGCACGCGACATTCAGGCGCAGCTCGACGCGGTGAAGGCGAAGACCGACCCGGCTCCGAAGGTCAAGGTCTTTCACGAGGTCGACGCGTCCGATCCAGCGAAGATCTACACGGTCGGCCCGGGCTCGTTCATCGACGATCTCATCAAGCTTGCCGGCGGAACGAACGTCTTCGCGAGCGCGAAGACCGCCTACCCGACCGTCTCGGGCGAAGAGATCGTCCGCACCGACCCCGACGTCATCGTCCTCGGTGACGCCCTCTACGGCACCAGCGTCGAATCGGTCGCGAGCCGACCCGGTTGGTCCGCGCTCAGCGCGGTGAAGAACAAGCGCGTGTACGCCGGACTCAGCGTGTTCAGCCGGCCGGGCCCGCGGCTCGGCGAAGCCGCGCAGGAATACGCGAAGCTGGTCCATCCCGAGCTCTTCAAGTAGGTGCGCGCCGCGCCGACGATCGCGATCCTTGCGCTCCTGCTTCCGCTGAGTGTGAGCGCGGGGATCCTCGTCGGCGCGGTCCCGCTCGCACCGGGCGATGTGCTCGGCGCCCTTCTCGGCGGCGGCGATCCGGTCACCGGGGTCATCGTCCGCGATCTTCGTGCCCCCCGGGTGCTTGCCGCGGCGCTCGTCGGCGGAGCGCTCGCTGTGGCCGGCGCACTTCTCCAGGGCCTCTTTCGCAACCCGCTCGCCGATCCGTATGTCACCGGCACATCCGCGGGCGCCGCGCTCGGCGCCGTCGGCATGATCGCCCTCGGCAGCGAGATCTCCGCGACCCTCGTGCCGCTCGCCGCGTTCGTCGGCGCGCTCGCGAGCGCACTCGCCGTGTGGCAGCTCGCGCGGCTGGGTGGGCGTACGACGGTCCTCACGGTCCTGCTGGCCGGCATCATCCTGACGTCCTTCGCCAGCGCGCTAGTGACACTGCTGCTCGTCGCGAGTGACCGCCTCTCGCTGCGGCTTCGCGCGGTCCTCGACATCCTGACCGGCGGTGTCGCCGTTCGCGCGATTTCGGAGCTCGAGATTGCGGTGGTGATCGTGGCGTGCGGTCTCGCGCTCGCGTTCGTGCTGGGACCGCGGATCGACGCGTTCGTGTTCGGGGAAGAGACCGCCGCGACGCTCGGCGTCGATCCCGAGCGGACGACGATCGCGGTCATCGGCGCGGCCGCGCTCCTCACGGGCGCGGCCGTCGCGCTTGCCGGCCTGGTGGGCTTTGTCGGTCTCGTCGTGCCGCACGCGCTTCGACCGCTCGTCGGCGCTCGCCATCGGACGCTTGCCACTGCTAGCTTCTTCGGAGGCGGGAGCGTCCTCGTGCTCGCGGATCTCGGTGCCCGCATCCTGCTCGCGCCGGCGGAGTTGCCGGTCGGTGTCATCACGGGGCTTCTTGGCGCGCCGTTCTTCCTGTTCCTGCTCGTCCGCGCGCAGCGGCGTGAGGTCGCGTGACCGCGCTCGTGGCGCATGCCGTCGAGGCGGGGTACGGCGCGCGCCGCGTGCTCCGCGGCGTCGATCTCGCCCTCGAGCCCGGGGGCCTGATCGCGTTGGTGGGACCAAATGGCGCGGGGAAGTCGACGCTGCTCCGCGCGCTCGCGGGTCTCATCCGTCCGACGACCGGCGCCGTCACACTCGATGGCGTCGACGTGCTCGCGATGTCACGCGCCGCGCTCGCGTCGCGCATCGCCGTCGTGCCGCAGACCTTCGACACGCTGTTCCCGTTCACCGTGCGCGAGATCGTCGGGCTCGGCCGGAGCGCGCGGCTCGGTCTGTTCGCGCGGCCGACGCGCGCCGATTCCGAGGCGGTCGAGCGGGCGATCGCGGACCAGGATCTGTTGGCGCTCGCCGACCGGCGCATCGACGCGCTCTCCGGCGGCGAGCGACAGCGGGTCGTCCTCGCGATGGCCCTGGCCCAGGAGGCCGGCGTGCTGCTCCTCGATGAGCCGACCGCGCACCTCGATCCGTCGCATCAGCGCAGCGTGCTCCTGCGGGTCGCGGAGCTCGGACGGACCCGCGGCGTCGTCGCCGTCGCGGTGCTGCACGACCTCAACCTCGCGGCGCTCGCGGACCGCGTCGTCGTTCTCGATACCGGCGCCGTGGTCGCCGACGGTCCGCCGGTAACGGCGCTCGCGCCAGACGTCGTCGGGCATGTCTTCGGGGACGGTTTGACGGTCAGCC
>DASYVN010000213.1:0-2630 GCA_035937095.1 Candidatus Limnocylindria bacterium | reverse complement strand
CGAGGACGACCCCGAGCGCGCGGTGCGCTGCGGTCTCGACATGGTCCGCGAGATCGAAGCGCTCGGCGGCCCGGAGCACGCGAAACACGGCGTGCCGCTCCAGGTCCGCGTCGGCATCAACACGGGACCGGTCGTCGTCGGGATGGTCGGGACGGACGTCGCGCGCGAGTACACGGCGATGGGCGACGCGGTGAACGTCGCCGCGCGGATGCAGGCCGCTGCGCCGCCCGGAGGGGTCCTGATCAGTGCGGCGACGCACAAATTCGTCGCGCCGCTCGTCGACGCGACCGACGCCGGCCCGCTCGAGCTGAAGGGCAAGGCCGAGCCGATGCGCGCGTATCACGTGACCGGCCTGCGCGCCGGCGCGGTGAGCGCCCGCGGCCTCGGGACCGAGGTGCACTCGGCGATGATCGGACGCGACGGCCAGCTCGCGCGCCTCCGCGACGCGTTCGCGATCGTGCGCGCGCGGCAGGGGCGGGCCGCGTCGATCCTCGGCGAGCCCGGGATCGGGAAGAGCCGGCTCCTGTCCGAGCTGCGGGCGCACGTCGCGGTGTCGGATCCGTCCGCCCAGTGGATCGAGGCGCGCTGCCTGTCGTACGGACGCACGCTCCCCTATCACCTCGTTCTCGATCTCGTGCGCTCGTGCATCGGTGTCGCGCCGACCACGGACGAGCCGGAGGTGCGCGCGGCGCTCGAACAGCGGACCAAGGCGCTGTTCGGCGACGCGTGGCCGGATCCGTACACGTACCTCGGCCACCTCCTCTCGATCCAGCTCGACCCCGAGGTCCGGGCGCGGGTGTCGGCCCTCCAGTTCGAGACCGTCAAGCGGTACGTCTCATCGCTCATCGGCGTCGTGCGGGCCCTCGCGCTCACCGGCCCGGTGGTCCTCGCCTGCGAGGACCTCCACTGGGCCGATGCCTCGTCGGTGGACGTGCTCCAAGCGCTGCTGCCGCTCGCGAACGAGCTGCCGCTCTTCATCGTCGCGACCTCGCGCCTCGACCGCGAAAGCGAAGGGTGGCGCCTCGTGTCCGCGGTGCGCGACCGCTTCGGCGACGCGCTCACCGAGCTGCGGCTTGACCCACTGTCGGGAGAGGAGACCCGCACGCTCGTCGCGAATCTCTTGCGCGTCGAATCGCTCCCGCTCGCGACGCGCGACCACATCCTCGAGAAGGCCGAGGGCAACCCGTTCTTTGTCGAAGAGGTCATCCGGATGCTCATCGACCGCGGCGCGATCGTTCGCGAGGGTGAACGGTGGGTCGCGACGGCGCAGGCCTCGGACGTCGAGATCCCTGACAACCTGCAGGGACTGCTGCTCGCCCGGATCGACCGGCTGCCCCCGGAGAGCAAGCGGACATTGCGGGTCGCCGCCGTGATCGGACGCCAGTTCGGCGTCACGATGCTCGAGCGGCTCCTCGAGGCGAAGACCGGATGACCGCCCGGCACGAGCTCGGGACCCTGGAAGCGAGCGGGCTCGTGCAGGTGGCCGCGCTCGAGCCGGAGCTCGAGTACCTCTTCCGGCACGCGCTCGTGCAGGACGCCGCGTACAGCTCGCTCCTGAAGCAGGATCGCCGGACCCTGCACCGCCTCGCCGCCGACACGCTGCTCGCGCTGTACCCGGAGCGCCGCCGCGAGCTGGCGGCGGTCATCGCGCTGCATCTCGAACGGGCCGGCGATCCGGCCGCCGCGGCGGAGCACCTCGTGCTCGCCGGCGAGCACGCCCTCGAGCGGTTCGCGAACCGCGAGTCCCTCGCGTTCTTCGATCGGGCCGCGGCGAGCCTCGCCGACGACGATCAACGGATCGACCTGCGGCTCCGGGTGGCTCTCGGTGCAGCGAGGGCGAGCTGGACCTTCGGCAGCATCGACGGGCCGACCGAGCGGCTCGGGCGCGCGCTCGCGTCCGGCGAAGAGCGCGCGGACCCGAAGCTCGTCGGCGACGCGTACTTCTGGATCGCGTTCCTTCGCCGCATGCGTGGCGAACGCCCGGAGACGAGCCCTGCGCTGAAGCACGCGGCCGAGCGCGCGGCGGAGATCGGCCGGGCCCGCGGGGATCCGCTGGCCGACGCGATCCCGAACGCCTTCGCCGGCGTTGGGATGATGAGCACCGGCCAGCTCCGCCAGGGCGCGAACGTTCTCGCCGAGGCGCTCCCGCCGATCCTGGCACACGGCGACCCGCTGTCCTCCGCGATCCTCAGCGGCCTGCTCTCGGTGACGTACTCGCGGCTGGGCGAGTTCGCGGAGGCGGAGCGGTCGCTGGCCCACGCCGAGCGGCTCGCGCAGCGCGGCGATCCGATCGCCGCGCTGGACGCGCAGATCGCGCGGAGCGCGTTGCTCATTGAACGTGGCGATGTCGCTGAAGGCGAGGCGCTCGCGTCGACGTGCGCGGCGCGGTCCGAGGAGCTCGGCGCGCTCGCCTGCGGCGTCGCGTCGAACGTGATGGCCGGCATCGCCCATCTGGCGCGCGACGACGCGCTCGGCGCGAAGGTGCCGCTCGAGCGCGGCGACGAGCTCGCGCAGGTCTCGAACATGGAGACGTTCCGGACGCTCGCCCAGGGGATGCTCGGCTCGGTGCGGACGCAGCTCGGCGACGTCCCCGGCGGGGTCGCCGCGTGGACGCTCGCGCTGGAGCGGGC
>DASYVN010000212.1:0-4641 GCA_035937095.1 Candidatus Limnocylindria bacterium | reverse complement strand
GTCCTAGGACGTTCGATTCGGTCTACGACACCGCTTCGATACGCCCCCAGGCTCAGTGGATCAGTGCCTTACGACTTGGGCGTGGGGGTCGGCGTTACCGGCGCGAGCGGGCGCGGGAGCACCGGCTTGGTGAATGAACGGTTCACGAACGTCGTGATCGCAGTCGCGATCCTCGGCTTCAGCGTCGCGGCCTGATCCGCGGTGAGCTTGCTCGCGGCGACGGCCTGATCGAGCTTGTCGTTGGCAGCCTTGGTCAACGTCGCGATGAGACCCGCGGCGTTCTTGCTCTTGTCGGCGAGCCCGTTCGCGATGTCCGCGACGCTCTTGCCTGCGCGCAGCTGCGTGGCCAGCGTCTTCAGGTCCATGCCGAGGTAGTCGCTCGCGGCCTTCGTGAGGTCGCCAACGAACGACCGCAGACCCGGAACGGTTGGGCCGGCGGGCTTCACGTTCGGCCGCGGCGTTGGCGCCGCGTCCTTGACCGCCTGGACGATCGCGTCCTCCTGGGGCTGCGTGATCGTGCCCTTTGCGACGAGACCGTCGAGAACCGTCTTCAGCTTGTCCTTCGGTCCAGCGTTCTCGGCAAGGCCGGCGGTCGGACCGCCGACGGTCGCTGGATCCGAGGTCGCGAATGGCTGGAAGGCCGCGAGGGCCACCCCGCCGATCAGTGCCGTCGTGAACGCGCCGGCGGCGATCGCCAGCGGCCACTTGTTACCGGTCATCTCACCCTCCCGTGGAACGCGCGTGTCCTATGTATCAGTCAACGCCACATGGGGTTTCCGTTGCGGCCCGAACGGGCCCCCGTGCGTGGTTCTTACGAACTCTTGACAATCTCCGGGTGCCCTCCCTCACCGCGCCTTCGGCGCGTCCGCCGCAGGCGCTACTCCGTGTCGCCTTCGTGGCCGCCGAGGCCGCCCCGTTCGCCAAGGTCGGCGGGCTCGCCGACGTCGCCGGGTCACTCCCGCAGGCGCTCGTGCGCCTCGGCTGTGAGGTCACCCTCTACGTCCCGCTGCACGGCACGATCGACCGCGCGAGGTGGGGGATACCGGATTCGGGCGCGGAGCGCTCGGTCACCTATGGCGCATCGCACGTTCGCGTCGCGTACCCGTCGATCCAGCGTGACGGCGTTCGCGTCGTGTTCGTCGCCAACAAGCGTGTCGGCCGAGACAAGGTCTATGGCGCGCCCGATGACGCGAAGCGCTACGCGTTCTTCTGCCGTGCGGTCGCCACGGCGCTCGACGACGAGCCTGTCGACATCGTGCACGCGCACGACTGGCATGCCGCACTGCTCGTCCCGATGATCGGTCGCAGGGCCGCCATGGTCTTCACGATCCACAACCTCGCGTATCAGGGGAAGACCTCCGCCAAGATCCTCGTGCCGGTCGGCCTCTCGAAGACCCGGATCCCCGCCGAGAAACCCGGCGAGTGCAACCCGATGGCTCGCGCGATCGCGCGTGCGGACATCGTGAGCACCGTCAGTCCGCGCTACGCGAAGGAGATCCTCACACCGGAGTTCGGCGAAGGGCTCGACGGGCTCCTGCAGCAACGCAAGGCCGACGTGCGCGGGATCGTCAATGGCATCGACACGGACTTCTTCGATCCGGCCGCGGATCCGCACATTGCCGCCCGCTACTCAGCCGAAGACCGGCGGGGCAAGGCCCAGTGCAAGGCGGCGCTCCAGACCGAGGGCGGGCTTCGCGTCGATGCGGGGACACCGGTCCTCGGCGTCATCGGCCGGCTCGTCGAGCAGAAGGGGATCGACCTGCTCACCGCGGTCGCCCCCGATCTCCTCGAAGGCGGCGCGCAGCTCGTCGTGCTCGGCAGCGGCGATCCCGCGTACGAGGAGCGGTGGCGGAAGCTGCGCGAACGCTATCCGTCGCGTCTCTTCCTCACGCTCGGCTTCGACGCGTCGCTCGCGCAGCGCATCTACGCCGGCTGCGATCTGTTCCTGATGCCCTCGCGGTTCGAGCCGTGCGGGCTCGGGCAGCTCATCTCGCTGCGCTACGGGACGATCCCGGTCGTGCGCGCCGTCGGCGGGCTGGCCGACACGGTGCGCGACGTCGACGAGGATCCGCGCAAGGGGAACGGGTTCTCGTTCGCTCAGTACGACCGTGCCGCGTTCTCCGGCGCGCTCGCTCGCGCGCTCCGCACATTCCGGCGCGACGGCGATGTGTGGAACGAGCTGCGCGGCCGCGCGATGCACGAGGACCATTCGTGGACGGCCTCGGCCAAGCAGTACCTCGAGGTGTACCGGCTCGCGCAGAAGCGGCATCGCGAGTGAGCATCGTCGAGCTCGAGGAGCGCATCGCGGCGCTGCCATCGGAGCCGCGCGCCGCGGCGGAGCGGATCTTCTCCGTGAGCACGACGACCGGCACGCTCGTCGCCCCCGACGAGATGCGCCCCTGGATCGAGAAGCTCTTCGGCTCGGTCGAGGCCGTGACGGCCCAGCGCATCGTCCGGGTCACCGATCGCGTCACCTTCGAGGGTGCGCTGTTCAACGAGCTGCGCGCGCGGCGGCCGATGTCGGTCCCTGTGAGGAGCGGCGCCGAGGTCGCGGAGACCATCCGTGCCTCGGTGAACGATCCGTTCTGTCATCCCGAGACGGGCACGCCGGCCGACGACTTCGGACGGATCATCGGCTCCCTCGGTCGGACCGCGTCAAATGTCGCGAAGTACGACGGGTATCACGGTGTGCTCATCTTCAACGTGCACGACCCGCTCGCTCCGATGGACGCCGGCGCGATCGCCGATCACTTCGCGACCGCACGCGCGTGGGCCGAGGCCGCGTTCGCGCGCGATCCGGTCGCGCCGTACTACTTCCTGATGTGGAACTGCCTCTGGCGCGCGGGCGGATCGATCGTGCATGGGCACATGCAGATGACCACCACCCGCGGGATGCACTACCCGAAGGTCGAGCGGCTCCGGCAAGCGGCGCTCGCGTACGACGCCCAGCACAAGCGCGACTACTTCGACGACCTCTGGCTGGTCCATGACGCTCTCGGCCTCGGGGTCACGGTCGATGGCGCGCGGGTCTTCGCCTCGCTCACGCCAGTGAAGGAGCGCGAGCTCGTCGTGCTGGGCGACCCGGGCACGGACGAGCGGACGATCGCGGCCGGGGTGAGCCACGCGCTCGCGGTGCTCCGGTCCGCCGGCGTCGTCGCGCACGACCTCGCGCTCTATCTCCCACCGCTCGCCGCCGACGGCACGGACTGGCGGCGGTTCCCCCCGATCGCCCGGCTGGTCGACCGTGGCGACCCGGGCAGCCGGACGTGCGATATCGGGTCAATGGAGCTCTACGCCGCGAGCGTCGTCGCGTCGGATCCATTCGTCATTGCCGGGTCGTTACAGGCGGCCGCCGCACGCTGAACGGACACCGATGAGCTATTGACGGTCACTTCGCGGCCGCTGTACGGTCGCGGCTGATGGCTGACGCCACTTTCGTCTCGAGACGCGACAACGCGTTCCGCGAGTTCCCCCCAGCGTCGGCCCAGCTCGCAGTGATCATCCCCTTCTACGGCGAGCTCACCGTCTGGGTTCGCAAGGAGCAGGACGCTGGCTGGCAGTTCCCGACGAGCACTCGCCGCTCCGGCGAGACGATCCTGGAGGTCGCCAAACGCGAGCTGTGGGGCTCGGCCCGGATCGTCGCTTCCAAGCTCGATCTCCTCGGCGCCATCCGCTCCACCGACCCGAAGCCCTCCACCTCCTACGTGTACATGTGCGACGTGCGGCACGTCCCGTGGGCCTACGAGGTCCCGGAGGACGTCGCCGAGATCGGCGTCTTCACCCGTACGCCTCGCCCGCTCGCCTCTGATTGGAGTGAGGTCGTGCTCGAGGCGGCGATCCGCGCCCGACGGACCGGCCTCCGCTAGAGCCCGCCCAGCCGCCCGGGGTGGATGCGCCGCGCTGGCGGTTCTGGCCCGTCCTCTTCAGCGCCGTCGCCGCGTTCCTCCTCGCCAACGTCGCGGTGCTCGCCGCCGGCCGTATCTTCGCCATCCCGATCGGCCACCTCGATCAGTTGATGCCCGAGCAGATCGGCATCCTCACCGCGGCGCAGGACGTCACCCTCGGCCTGGGCCTGATCGTCCTGCTACGCGCCTGGCCGAAACTCCGGCTCGCGGACCTCGGATTCACCGCGCCGGTCCGCGCGCAGCTCGGGATCCCGGCCGGCGTCGGCCTGTGGCTGCTCTCGATCGTCATCGCGAATGCCCAGGCTGCGGTCGTGGGCTCGCACCCGCAGGCGCTCATCGTCGCCGCATCCGCGCATCGCTCGCTCCCGGGGCTGCTCATCGACCTCGTGTTCGGTGCCGGCGTCGTGGCCCTCGTCGAGGAGCTCTTCTTCCGGGTCGTCCTGTTCGCGTTGCTCCGGCAGCGGCTGCGGTTCGCGTATGCCGCCATGCTCTCGAGCGCGCTGTTCGCGCTCGCGCACGAGATCACGGCGTGGCTGCCGGTATTCGCGCTCGGTCTCGGCCTCGCATACCTGTACGAGAAGCGCCACAGCCTCTGGACGAACGCGCTCGCCCACGGGACGCTGAACGCGATCTCCTTCGTGCTGCTGTTCGTGCTCCCGAACGCGGGCAGCTAGCGAAAGGCCCCGCTGATCGCGTAGCGCAGCTGCGGCAGCGGCAATCCGTCGCCGTAGAAGTC
>DASYVN010000211.1:0-45358 GCA_035937095.1 Candidatus Limnocylindria bacterium | reverse complement strand
GAGAAGCCGGCCGAGAAGCCGGCTGAGAAGCCGGCCGAGAAGCCGGCCGAGAAGCCGGCCGAGAAGCCCGCTGAGAAGCCGGCTGAGAAGCCGGCCGAGAAGCCGGCCGACAAGCCGGCCGACAAGCCGGCCGAGAAGCCGGCCGAGAAGCCCGCTGAGAAGCCCGCTGAGAAGCCGGCCGAGAAGCCCGCCTAGATGCCATCGGAGCGCGATCTGCGCCGGCGCGCCCGGTCGATCAAGAACATCCAGCAGCTCACGCGGGCGATGCAGCTTGTGGCGGCATCGAAGATGCGTCGCGCCCAGGAGGCGGTCCTCGCCTCGCGCCCGTTCGAGGAGCGGCTACGGTCCGTGCTCAACGACCTCGCGCCGTACGCCGACCCGGAGCTCAGCCCGCTGCTCCAGCGGCGGGAGGTGAAGAAGGTCGCGGTCGTCCTCGTCACGACCGATCGCGGCCTCGTGGGTCCGATGAACGTGAACCTCGTGCGCACCACGATGCGGTTCACGGCAGACAAGCCGTCGCCGACGTACATCGCCGTCGGACGCAAGGGCATCAACGCATTGCGCCGGATGCGCGCGCCCCTGACAGCCGAGTTCCCGAACATCCCGGACCGTCCGACGACCGCCGACACGAACGCGATCGCCCGCGCCGCGGTCGACGAGTTCACCAATGGCAACGTCGACGAGGTGCACCTCGCGTTCACCCGGTTCGTCAACACACTCCGGCAGGAGCCGACGATCCGCCGCCTGCTTCCGCTCGAGCCGGAGGTCGAGCGCGCGCAGGAGGCGACGGTGCAGTACCTCTTTGAGCCGGACCCAGCAGTGGTGATGAACCTCATCGTGCCGCGGTTCATCGAGGTTGCGGTGTACCAGGCGATCCTCGAGTCCAAGGCCTCGCAGTTCTCGGCCCAGATGGTCGCGATGCGCAACGCGACCGACGCCGCCGGCGATCTCATCGACGATCTCACGCTCGCGGCGAACAAGGCGCGCCAGACGCGGATCACGAAGGAAATGCTGGAGATCGCCTCGGGCGCCGAAGCGATGAAGGGGTAACCGAGATGGCAGTCGCGACGAAGAAGAAGGCCTCGAAGACCGGCGAGATCGTCCAGATCATCGGGCCCGTGCTGGACGTGCGGTTCGCGGAGGGTGAGCTGCCCGAGATCTACCACGCCCTGACGGTGAAGCGCGACGACGGCGAGCTCGTCGTGGCCGAAGTCCAGCAGCATCTCGGCAACAACTGGGTCCGCGCCGTCTCGATGCAGACCACCGACGGCCTGCGTCGCGGGATGAAGGCCACCAACACCGGAGGCCCGATCACCGTGCCGGTGGGCAAGGCGACGTTGGGCCGCGTGTTCAACGTCGTCGGCGAGCCGATCGACGGCAAGGGCGCCGTGAAGGCTGAGCGTCGAGACCCTATCCACCGCCGGCCGCCCTCGTTCGCCGATCAGGCCACCACCTCCGAGATCTTCGAGACGGGAATGAAGGTCATCGACCTGATCTGCCCGTTCTTCAAGGGTGGGAAGTCCGCGATCTTCGGTGGCGCCGGCACGGGGAAGACGGTCGTCATCCAGGAGCTCATCCGCAACGTGGGCGTCGAACATGGTGGCTACACGGTCTTCTGCGGCGTCGGCGAGCGCTCGCGCGAGGGCACCCAGCTCCTCGGCGAGATGCGGGAGGCAGGCGTCATGGACAAGATGTCGATGGTGTTCGGCCAGATGAACGAGCCGCCCGGGGCTCGCCTTCGGGTCGCGCTCACCGGTCTCACGATCGCCGAGTACTTCCGCGACGAGGAGGGCCGCGACCTCCTCATCTTCATCGACAACATCTTCCGCTTCACCCAGGCCGGCTCCGAGGTCTCCGCGCTGCTCGGCCGGATGCCGAGCGCCGTGGGCTACCAGCCGACCCTCGCGACGGAGATGGGTGAGCTCCAGGAGCGCATCACCTCGACGAAGAAGGGCTCGATCACCTCGCTGCAGGCGGTGTTCGTGCCCGCGGACGACTACACCGACCCGGCGCCGGCGACGACCTTCGCTCACCTGGACGCCTCGATTCGCCTCGAGCGGTACCTCACCGAGCTGTCGCTGTACCCGGCCGTCGATCCGCTCACGTCGACGAGCCGCGCGCTCGATCCACTGGTCGTCGGGCAGGAGCACTACGACGTCGCGCGCGAGGTGCAGCGCGTGCTGCAGCGGTACAAGGACCTCCAGGACATCATCGCCATCCTCGGCGTCGACGAGCTCTCCGACGACGACAAGGTCCTCGTCGCCCGGGCCCGCAAGATCCAGCGCTTCCTCGCCCAGCCGTTGAACGTGGCGAAGCAGTTCACCGGCCTCGATGGCGTGTACGTGAAGGTCGCGGACACGGTCCGCAGCTTCAAGGAGGTCCTCGAGGGCAAGCACGACGACCTGCCGGAGCAGGCGTTCTTCAACGTCGGCGCGATCGAGGAGGCCCGCGAGAAGGGCGAGAAGATGGCGAAGGACGCGGCGTAATGCCGATCAAGCTCGAGATCGTCACGCCCGAGCGCGCCGTCCTGACCGACGACGTGGACATGGTCATCGCGCCCGCGAGCGAGGGGTACGTCGGCATCCTGCCGCATCACACCCCGCTTCTCACGACCCTCGGGCCGGGCGAGCTCCGCATCAAGAAGGGCGGCGTCGAGACGTCGCTCGCCATCTTCGGCGGCTTCATGGACGTCCGCCCGGATCGGGTCGTGATCCTCACCGAGGCGGCCGAGCAGGCCGAGGACATCGACGAGTCACGGGCCGAGGCCGCGCGCGCTCGGGCGCGTGAAGCGCTCCAAGCCGGGCCGGTCGGACTCGACGAGGCCCGGGCCCGGGCATCGCTGGAACGGGCGATGGTCCGGTTGCGGGTGTCGGAACGGCGCCGCAGGCGGGGCGTCTAAGCCGATACTGGACACGTCCGGGGTCATCCTCGGTGGGCGCGTGGTGGTTTGTTAGGGATGTTCCTGCCGCGGTTGGTCTGGCTCGCTGGGTTGGCGCTCGTGGTGTCGTCGTGCGCCATCGATGCGGCCGAGCTTCCGGCCACCCCGACCCCGGTGACGAGCCCGACCGATCTCGCCGCGGCGAGCGTGACACCCGCGGTCACTGCGACGCCGGCGCCAGGGCCGTCGGGTCCCGCGTACAGCAAGCTCCGGGTCTTCGTCGCGAGCGAGAACACCGATCAGGTGTGGGTGCTCGAGGCCGCGGCGCCAAAGGGCCGGTTCGCCCTGATCGGGAAGATCCAGGTCGGCCGGCTACCACACCAGATGGCGGTCTCGCCCGATGGCAAGTACGTCGCGGTGAACAACCGGCTTGCCGCGTCGACGTCGATCATCGATCCCGTCGCGATGAAGGAGCTCGTGCGGATCAAGGTCGGACGATCGCCGCACGGGATCACGTTCTCACCCGACTCGAAGACGCTGTTCGTCGCGCACGAGCGGGACAACTTCATCATGCGATTCGAGACCGGTACGTGGAAGCCGCTGACCCCGTTGCTCGTCGGCGTGCCACAGCACGTCCTGACCATCGGGACGAAGCGGCCGAACCTGCTGCTGTTCACGGCCACGAACACGAGCGAGGTGGATCACCTGCGGGCCTACGACCTGGTGACGAACAAGATCACGAGGTTCAAGGTGCAGGACGTGCACGACGCGTACTACACCCCCGACCAGAGCGAGATCTGGTCGTCCTCATCGGGATTCATCGACAGGCCGTCGGACCGGATGGTGATCTACGACCCCGACACCTTCACCGTGAAGGAGGAGATCCATCTCGGCGCCAACCATTACCCGTTCCACACGACCAAGGAGAACCAGGACGGGATGTACTTCCTGCCGGACAAGTCGGTCATGGTCCTGTCGGACCACAAGGGGCCGTCGCTGCTGTGGGTCGACTACAAAAGCCGGAAGATCGTCGCCGAGACCAAGGGCATCGGCGCCCAGCCATTCCACACGACGTACGACCCGCTCGGTGAGCGCATCCTCCTCACCACGAACGTCGATGGGATGGTGAACATCATCGACGTGACCACGAAGCTGGTCGTGCAGAAGGTGCCGGTGCCGGCGTGCCACGGCATCGCCGCGGTGGGGATCCCCTAGCCGGCGAATAGAGTCGGGCGATGCTCATTCGACTCCTCGCGGTCGTCTTCAACGCCTTGCCGGTCCGCTGGCAGCGACGGTTCATGACCGCGGCCCACGAGAGGTTCCTCGTCGGCGTGACCGGGCTCGGCGTCGACTCGCGTGGCTACGTGCTCCTCGCCCGGCATCGCTTCGGCGCGCCGCAGTGGCGATTCCTGGGCGGCTTCCTCCAGCGGAGGGAACGCGTCGAGGACGCCCTTGCCCGCGAGATCCGCGAGGAGACCGGGCTCGCGATCGAGGTCGGTCCGGTGCTCGAGGTCGTGACCGGCTACCGGTGGGCCCGCGTCGAGCTCGTGTTCGCGTTCCGCGTCGCCGGCGGGGCCGAGGCGCTCACGGCAGAGGTGGCCGAGCTCGGGTGGTTCGCGGCGGACGGCCTGCCCGACGTGCGTGCCGACCAGCGCGGCCTCATCGAGCGTCACCTCGCTCGCGCGCGCGCCTGGGCGGCGGGCGCCTAGCAGGGCAGCCCGTTGACCTGGTCCACGACGCCGTTGCTCCGATCGAGCAGCGCGTCATACGAGGCGGTCTGGGCCCGCTCGGTCGCGACGCTCGCGTTGTAGCGGTCGATCATCGCCAGATACGACGCGTACACGTCAGGTGGCATGCCGTTCGGATAGCGCGCCTCGAGCGCCTTGATCTGCTGGCTCATGGCCACAAGCGACGCGTCGGTGGCGTCGACCGACGCCTTCGCGGTGGCGAGTTGGCCTTTGAGCGTGGTCAGCTGTGCAAGCAACGCGTTCTTGGAATCGACGCACGCGTTGCGCGCCGGCGTCGGGATCTGGGTGAAGCCCATCGAGCGCAGGTCGCGCTCGCTGAACCGATTCGGGCAGCTCTCGACCCCAGCGGCGAAGATGACGCAGCTCACCGGATGGGTCATCAAGCCGAACCGGTCGACGCCCAGCAGGAGCGGGTCGACGATCGCCTGGGCCCAGTGGCCGTCGGGCGACGCATCCGGCCCGAAGCAGCACCAGATGTGTCCGAGCTCGTGGAGGGCGACGGCGACGAAGTTGTCTGGCGACAGCGGGCCGCTGTCATCGGCCGGGAACAGGAAGATCGCCATCGATCCATCCCCTGACCAGCGGCTGAGGAACGAGTTCGTCCGCGCAGTCATGACCGTGATGACGATGTCCGCTGGCGCCGACGAGACGAGCTCGACGGTGCTCAGCCCACGGGTCGCGGTCGCCCACTCCGCCGCGAGCGTCCGGGCGAGGGCGTCGACGTCGCGGTCGCGCCCGGCGACCAGGGAAGGATCGGGCCGTGCGGTCACGCCGTCGATCTGCTCGTTCACGCCGGCGACCCGGATGCGTGCGGTGAAATGCGCCGGCGCGATCGGGTACCCGGCGATGGGGAAGTCGGCGTCGGCGGCGCCCGTGCCGCAGGCCACGACGTAACGCGCGGTCTGCTTCGGCAGCGCCGGCGCGGGGTACGTCACGGTCAGCATGCCTGCGGCGTCCGCGGTGGCGTCGAGCGTCGGGGTCGGCACATCTCCGAACCGGGGCGGTCCGACGTGCACCTCGACGGTGCAGCGCGCGCCAGGCGTGGTCCGCGCGACGAGTCGGCCGTACGTGCTCTCGCTGATGGTCAGCGGCGTCGCGGTCGGTGGGGCGCTCGTGGCGGCTGTCGTCACGGTCGCCGATACGCGTGAGCCGACCGGGACCGACGCGTTGCTCCCGCACGCGGCCAGGACGGCGCCCATGACGAGCAGGCGCGCCGCCCGCGCCCTCATTCGGGCGGTCGGTCGCCGCCGAGGGCGGCCATGATCTCCTTGATGTGGCCGTAATGCTCGTACTCGTGCTCCAGCAGCCGGCGCATGACCCGACGTGTCGTCCAGCGGCGGCCCATCACGGTGTGGTCGACCCAATCGCCAGGCTCCATCACGCTGAACCGCTGAAACGCGATCCGGTGCGTCGCCTGCAGCGTGCCGAACGGGTTGTCCGGCCACTTCTCGAGCTTCGCGAGGAACTCGATGTCCGCTTCCATGATGTGTTCGAGCGCTTCGCGCACGCTCCACGTCGTCTCGGTCGGCTTCTGCTCCAGCTGATCCGAGCTGAGGCCCTTCACCAGCGAGATGAGCGCCGCGCGCGACGCCTCGAACTGGTGGAGGAAGTCGCGGACCTCGTGCTCCAGGAGCGGTGTGTCGTCGCCGGCGAGGAGACCGGTCGGTGGCGCGTCCTGCACCGCGAGCGCCGCGGGGTCGATGTCCTTCCAGTGCTCCACCGACACGCCGCGCGCCTCGAGGAGCTCGCGGTACGCCCGGAACGCCTTCCGCGCATTCGCGATCGCCTGGTCGCGCGTCGTGCCCGACGCGTTGCAGCCGGGGAATGCCGGAACGCGCGCGAGCCAGTAGCCGTCCGACGCTTGGCTCACGAAGATGACCATCTCGCTCACGCCGCCATCCACACCTTCTGACCACAATCGGGCCGCAGCGATCGGATCGCGCCGTCGATCGACACCTTCAGCAGCGTAGGCCCGCGCTCGACGAGCTCGAGGATCACGCCAGGCCGCACACCCTGTGAGTCGAGGTACTCGAGGAACCCCGGCTCGTGCTCGAACTGGTCCGGGATGCGCTCGACCGCCGCGCGCTCGCCGCGCGCGAGCGCCCCAAGCGGCCGCGTCGGCTTGGCCACGACCCCCGGCATCGGATTGCCGTGCGGGCAGGTCTGCGGATCGCCGAGGACGCGCACCATGCGCTCCTCCATCTCCGGTGACATGGCGTGCTCGAGCCGCTCGGCCTCCTCGTGCGTCTTCCACCACGCGAACCCAAGCACCTCGACGAGGAACCGCTCCGCGAGGCGATGCCGGCGCACGACCGAATCGGCCTGGGCCTTTCCCGCCTTGGTCAGATGCACTTCTTTATGGGCGTCCAGGGAGACCAGGCCGTCCCGCTCGAGCCGGTGGACCATCTCCGAAACGGCGGGCGCGGAGAACCCGAGGAACTCCGCCAGCCGCGCGGATACGACGTGCCCGCTCTCGTCGGCGAGCGTGTAGATCGCCTGCAGGTACTCCTCGGCCGCGCTCGATGCCACGTTCCGACAGTACGGTGGGGACCGCCGCGCGTCATTTCCTACTCAGCAGGTCGGATATATTTAGGCGCACCTAATGTCGTTTTCGGAAACGGTGATCCTCGGGTCGATCGCCGGACTCACGATCTTCCTCGGATTGCCGCTGGCGCGCGTGCGCGTCGTGGCGCCGCGATACATGGCGTTCCTCAACGCGCTTGCGATCGGGATCCTGTTCTTCCTCTTCGTCGATATCGTCGAGCACGCGATCGCGCCCGTCGAACAGGCGATCAAGGCACATCCCGCGGACCTCCCCCTGCTCCTCGCGGTGCTCATCGTCGGCTTCGGGTTCGGTCTGCTGAGCCTCGTGTACTACATGCGCCGCTCGTCCCGCGGGCCGGGATTCACGGCGACCAAGCTCGCGATCGCCATCGCCACCGGGATCGGCCTGCACAACTTCTCGGAGGGCCTGGCCATCGGGAGCTCGGCCCAGAAGGGCGACGTCGCCCTGGCGCTCACGCTGGTCGTTGGCTTCGGATTGCACAACGTGACCGAGGCCTTTGGCATCGCGGCGCCGCTCGCGGGCAAGCGACCGAGCTGGGCCCTCCTGGGGCTCGTCGGCATCATCGGCGGCGGGCCGAACTTCGTCGGGACGATCATCGGCTACACGTTCTCATCGCCGCCGGTCTCGGTGCTGTTCCTCTCCGTCGCCGCTGGCGCGCTCGTGTTCGTCATTGGGGAGCTGTTCGCATCCGGACGCAAGCTCAGCTCTCCACTGTGGAACGGCTGGGGCATCGGCGTCGGATTCTTCGCCGGCCTCTTGACCGACTTCATCCTGATCGCCATCGGCGCGTAGGGGCATCGCTAGACTGACGTTCCCGCACCTGTTTCGCAGCTGAAAGGGATAACGCGTGTTCGCTCGCCAGATCGGCATCGACCTCGGGACCGCGAACGTCATCGTGTACGTCCGCGGGAAGGGGATCGTCCTCACCGAGCCATCGGTCGTCGCGCTCGCCCATGACGAGAACGGCAACCGCCCGCGCATCGTCGCTGTCGGCGAGGAGGCGCGCATGATGCTCGGCCGTACCCCCGGCAGCATCACCGCCATCCGGCCGATGCGCGACGGCGTGATCGCCGACTACGTGATCACCGAGAAGATGCTCGAGTACTTCATCAACAAGGTGAGCGGGCGGATCCGCGTCTTCCACCCCGAGCTCATGATCTGCGTGCCCTCGGGCGTCACGAGCGTCGAGCGGCGCGCGGTTAAGGACGCCGCGCTGCGCGCCGGTGCGCGCCAGGCCTACCTCATCGAGGAGCCGCTCGCGGCCGCGATCGGCGCGAACCTGCCGATCTCCGGACCGAGCGGCAACATGATCATCGGGATCGGCGGCGGCACCGCCGAGATCGCCGTCATCTCGCTCGGCGGCATCGTCGTGAGCAAGAGCGTACGCGCCGCCGGCAACCGCCTCGACGAAGCGATCGCCAACTTCGTGCGCAAGCGGTACAACCTGATGATCGGCGAGCGCACCGCCGAGGACGTGAAGATCCAGATCGGCTCGGCCCTTCCGATGGATCCCGAGCTCAGCATGGAAGTGCGCGGCCGTGACCTCATCGCCGGCCTGCCGCGGACGATCACCATCGGCAGCAACGAGATCACCGAGGCGATGGAGCCGGTGCTCCAGCAGATCGTGACGGCGGTGAAGAGCGTGCTCGAGGAGACCCCGCCGGAGCTGGCGTCCGACATCATCGACAAGGGCATGGTCCTGTCCGGTGGCGGCGCACTGCTCCGCAACATGGACAAGCTGCTCACGCAGGTGACCGGCGTCGCCTGCTACGCCGCGGACAACCCGCTGTACTGCGTGGCGAAGGGCACTGGACTCGCCCTGGAGCACTTCGACTTCTTCAAGAAGAGCCTCGTCCCGGTCCATTAGGGCGTGGGCCGGCGCGTCGACATCCTCGGCGTCGGCTTCGATCGCGTCGCGCTCGTCGACGCCGTCGCCGAGATCGAGCAGCGCCTCGACGACGGTGGATCCACCTTCGTGATCACCGCCAACCCCGAGTTCGTGATGCTCTGCCGCGAGGACCGCGAGGTCGCCGATATCGCCGCCCGGGCCGATCTGGTCGTGCCGGACGGCACCGGTGCGGTGATGGCGGCCCGGCTGCTCGGCGATCCGCTGCCGGGCCGCGCGCCGGGCCGGCTCCTCGTGGATCGCCTCGCGGCGCTTGCGACGGAGCGGCATCTTTCGATGTTCCTGCTCGGCGCCGGGCCCGGCGTTGCGGAACGCGCCGCTACCACGCTGCGCGCCCGCCATCCCGAGCTGCGCATCGCCGGCACCTATGCGGGCTCGGCCGACGACGATGCCGACGTCGTGCCACGGGTGGCGGCGGCGGCGCCGGACATGGTGCTGGTCGCGTTCGGCATGCCGAAGCAGGAGCGCTGGATCGCGCGCAACCTCGCACGCCTTCCGAGCGTGCGCGTCGGCGTGGGCGTCGGGGGCAGCCTCGATTACCTGGCCGGCGCCGCGAAGGCCCCGCCGGCACTCGTCCACGCCGTGGGTCTCGAGTGGCTCTGGCGGCTCGCGCGCGATCCGAAGCGGTGGCGCCGGCAGCGGGTGCTGCCGCACTTTGTCCTGTTGGTCCTCCTGGCGCGGCTGAAGCGCACGTGAGCATCGCGCTTGCGCACGAGTACTTCACCGTCCACGGCGGAGCCGAACGCGTCGTCGAAACACTGCATCGGATGTACCGCGACGCACCCATCTACACGTTCTTCCATGACAAGCGTGCGTTCGGGCCGCTTCCTGGGTACGAGCTCCGGACGTCGTTCCTCCAGAGCGTGCCGCGCGGGGGCGGGCTGCATCGCGCGCTCCTTCCGCTGTACCCGCGCGCGGCCGCGAGCCTGCACGTCGCGCGCGGCACCGACCTGTTGCTCACCTCCACGAGCGCGTTCATCAAGTGCCTGTCCGTGCCCGACGAGACGGTGCACGTCGCGTACTGCCACTCGCCCACGCGGTACCTCTGGGATTGGACCGAGCAGTACCTCGCGGAGGAGGTCCCGGTCCCGCTGCACGGGCTGGTGCGATCGCTGCTGCCCGGTCTCCGCGAAGCGGACCTGCGCGGCGCCGAACGTGTCGACCACTGGATCGCGAACTCCGCCGTCGTGCGCGAGCGCATCAAGCGCTACTACGGCCGCGACAGTGAGGTCATCCATCCGCCGGTCGATGTCGATTCGTTCGCGCTGGCCGCGGAGCGCGGCGACTTTTGGGTGATCGTCTCGCGGCTCTCCGCGTACAAACGCGTCGACATCGCGGTCAAGACGTTCAACGAGGTCGGCATGCGGCTCATCGTCGTCGGTGACGGCCGCGAGCGCAGCGCCCTCGAGCGGGTCGCGGGCGACAACGTGACCTTCGCCGGGCGGGTCGATGACGCGACGGTGAAGGAGCTCCTCGGGTCGGCGCGCGGATTCATCTTCCCCGCGGAGGACGACTTCGGCATCGTGTGCGTCGAAGCGCTCGCGTCCGGCGCGCCGGTCGTGGCACTTGGGCGCGGCGGCGCGACCGAGATCGTCCGCGACGGTCTCGACGGCGCCCTGGTCCCCGAGCCGGACGCGCAGCTCTTCGCCGCGGCCGTCCGTCGTGTCGAGCAGGCTGGGCTCGACCCGCGCGAGCTGCGCCGCTCCGCGCGCCGCTTCGATGTGTCACGATTCGACCCCCGCATCCGCGCGAGCCTCGAGCACGCGCGTGCCGAAGGGAGAGCGAGCTGAGCGACGGTCCCGAGCAGAGCAAGAAGATCAAGGTCGACATGCACACGCACTGCGAGTACTCGCCGGACAGCCGGACGCCGGTGGCGATACAGGCGCTCGCGATCAAGGCCGCCGGCCTCGATGTCGTGTGCGCGACCGACCACAACACGATCGACGGCGCGCTGCGCTTGCGCGAGCTCGCCGACGGATTCCGCGTGATCGTCGGCGAGGAGATCTCCTCGCGGGACGGCGAGATCATCGGCCTATTCCTCGAGAAGGCGATCCCGCGCGGCCTCTCCGCGGAGGACACGATCGCTCAGATCCACGATCAGGGCGGCCTCGTCTCGGTGCCCCATCCGTACAGCCACAACCGGATCTACCGCATCCGCCGTGATGCGCTGGAGCGGGTCTGGCCGACCATCGACGCGATCGAAGTGTTCAACGCGCGCGAGGTGGTCCCCAGCGACAATCGCCGCGCGCTCGCGTTCGCGCAGGCCCACGAGATCCCGGGCGCCGTCGGGAGCGACGCCCACCGGCCGTGGGAGATCGGACGCGCGTACATCGAGGTGCCGGACTTCACCGGCCGCGACGATTTCATCGCATCGCTGAAGAACGGCAAGGTGACCGGACGCCTCGCGGGCCACTCGATCCACTTCTACACGCGCTACGACAAGTTCCGGAAGTGGCTGCACGGCCGCCGTCGGAGCAAGCCCTCCTGACGCGGATCTCCGGTCACGTCGAAGACCCGTCCATCGAGCAGCTCGCCGAAGCGGCGGGCCACACGGACGAGCTCGCCGTCCGGCGCCAGCTGTTCGGCTGGCGCGAATTGCTGTCCATCCTCGTCCCGCTCGTCCTGCTGCTGGTCGTCGCGCGCAACGTCGACTGGGGCACGGCGCTCGCGACGATCCGCGACTCGAACCCGCTCCTCGTGCTCGCCGCGCTCGTCGTGTACTACGCGACGTTCCCGGTGCGCGCGCGCCGGTGGGCGCGGCTGCTGCGCGAGGGTGGTCTCCAGCTGCGCGGCCGCGACCTGCTCGAGATCGTCATGCTCGGCTGGTTCGTGAACTGCCTCGCGCCGGCGAAGCTCGGCGACCTGTATCGCAGTTACCTGGTGAAGGAGCGGTTCAACGTCTCGCTCTCGCGGACGGTCGGAGTCGTCGTCGCCGAGCGGCTCCTCGACATTTTCGTCGTCTTCGCCCTGCTCGTTGTGGGCGGCTACATCGCGTTCGGCCGCAGCGTCGTCCCGGACCTTCGCCTCGTGTATCTGTCGGCGGTCCTCCTCGCCGCGGTCATCGTCGTCGCCTTCGTCGGGGTCTATTACATCGCGCCACGGATCGGGCGCTTCTTCCCCGGCGAGGTCCGGCGCATCGGCCGGCTCTTCCGCGAGGGCGTGCTGCACTCGTTCCGCGCGCTGCCCGAGGCCGGACCCGAGACGGTGGTCGTCTGGCTCCTCGAGGCGGCGCGCCTCGCCTTCGTGCTGGCCGCGCTCGGATTGGAGCTGCCGATCTCGGGCGTCATCTTCGTCGCGGTGGCGTCGTCACTGCTCACCACCGTCCCGCTCACCCCGGCGGGCTTCGGGTTCGTCGAGCTCGCGATCGTCTACGTGCTCACCTCCGGCTTCGGGCTGGCCACGCACGACGCGATTGCCGTCGCCGTCCTCGACCGCCTGGTGAGCGTGTTCTCGGTGATCGTCGTCGGCGGGATCCTCTACGCGCGCCATCGCCGGCAGGAGTCGCTCCTAAACTCTCGTCGTTGAGCGCCGCTCGCCGGCTCGCCGTGCTCGTGGGGATGCTCCTGTTATTCCGCCTCGGCTCCGCGGTCGTGGTCTTTCAGCCCGGCTACACCGACGCGTACTACTACGCGGATGTCGCCAAGCGCCTCGCCGCGGGCCAGGGGCTGACCGCGGACTTCATCTGGAACTTCATCGAGTACCCGACCGGCTTCGGGGCGCTGCCGATCGCGAGCCATCGCTTCTGGATGCCGCTCGCGACCGTCCTGCAGGCCGTCGGGATCGCCGGGTTGCCGTTCCTCGACGCGTTCCGGGCGGCGCAGGCGATGGAGATCCTCGTCGCGTGCCTGATCCCGGTCGTCACGTACGTCGCGGCGCGATCGCTCGGCGCGTCCGCGAACGCCGGACTGCTCGCGGCCGCGCTCGCGGGCCTCGGCGGCGCCTTCGCTCCCGGATGGGTGAGCCTGGATGCCTTCGCCCCCGCAGCGGTCATCGGGACGGTCTTCTTCCTCTGCTATCGCCGCGCCGCGGCGGGCGACATCCGCGCCGGAGTCTTCGCGGGTCTCGCCGTCGGCCTGCTGTTCCTCGCCCGCTCCGAGGGCGCGCTGTTCGGCCTCGCGCTGCTCTGGCTGCTCCGCGCGCGGGCGTCGCGTCGCTCGGGCGCCGCGGGGAGCATCGTCGCGCTCGCGATCGGGCTCGCCTGGCTTGCCCGTGATCTCAGCCTCGGCCCGGGCCCGGATCTCTTCGCCCGGTCGGTGCTCCTGGTCCGCTATGAGGACTTCTTCGCCGTCGACACCGGGGTCGGGATCCTTGGCGTGCCCGCGGTCAGCTGGGACCAATTCATCGCGGCGTGGCCCGACGTGCTCGCCGCGAAGCTCGCGGCCGTCGGCACGAACCTGGTCACGTTCGTCTTCGCGTTCGGTCTGCTCCTCGCCCCGGGGATCGCGCGCGCGGCCTGGTCGCTGCCGCGCCCGGACGTGCGCGCGTTCGCGGCGCTCCTCGGGGTGGTCTATCTCGTCGAGAGCCTCGCGTTCACGCTCCATTCGACGCGAGGCTCGTACTTCCACTCGCTTGCGGCGTTCTTCCCATACGGCGTGGCGCTCGGGGTCATCGGGACGGGCGAGCTCCTCCGCTCGGCCGAGGGCCGGCGCCTCGCGGCGGCTGCCGGGATCGTCGCGGCGGTCATCGTGTCCTCGTTCGCGTTGTCGCAGTGGGATCTCTCGTTCAACGCGCCGTATCGGGAACGCGTCGCGTTGGTGAGCCGGCTCCCGCCGGGGCGGCTGATGGCCATCGACGCCGCCGCCTGGCGCTGGATCGCCGACCGGCCCGTGGGCGTCACGCCGGCGAACCTCGATCCGTGCGCGATCGCGTACGCGGCCGATCTCGACGTGACCACGCTGGTCCTCGAGCGCGTGCACTTCACCAGCTACGACCCGCTCTATCTCGGCTCGCCGGTCATCGAGTACCTCGGTTCGCCGGTGCAAGTCGGCGACGTCCGGCTGTATCCGATCGACGCACGGCGCGCGCGCGGGATCTGCGCGAGCCGGTTTTGAGCTGGATCGCGCGCAATGCGTTCCCGATCGGGCTCGCCGCGGCGGGTTTCACGCTCGCGGTCGGCTACCCGACGGGCGACCCGGACACGTACTGGCACCTCGCGAGCGGGCAGTGGATGCTCGACCACCGCGAGATCCTGCGGAGCGACATCTTCACCTCGACCGTGAACGGGCAGCCGTACAGCGTCGGCGAGTGGCTCGGCGAGATCGTGCTCACACTGGTCTTCAACGCCGGCGGCTGGGCCGGGCTCGCGCTGTTCCGCGCGCTCCTCGTCGGCATCGCCGCGTTCTTCCTGGCCCGCCTCTCGCGACGGGGCGGCGCGCCGCTCATCGCCGCGCTCCTCGTCGTCGTCTGGGCGCTCGTGTTCTCGAAGACCCGCTGGACCGACCGCCCCGCGATCTTCACGTTCGTGCTCTTCCCGGTCGTGCTCGATCTCCTGTACAGCGCGCGAGCCGGATCGCGGCGCGCCCTCTTCGCCGTCCCGCCGCTCATCCTGCTGTGGGCGAACCTGCACGGCGGCTACGCGATCGGCATCGCGGTCGTCCTGGCCTTTTCGGTCGAGGCCGTCCTGCGCCGCCGTCCCGACAGCGTGCCGCTCGCCCTGGTATTGGCGGCGAGCATCGCCCTGTCGTTCGTCGATCCCGAGACGTTCGGCGTCGGCGGCGCGGCAAGTCACGCCCTGGCTCCGCCGCGGTTCATCAGCGAGGAGGCCCCGCCAGACGTGCTGGAGGCATCGGGCTTCCTCTTCGCGGTGTTCGTGCTTGCGACGCTGGGCCTCGCGCTCACGAGCGGCGGCGCCCTCCTCGACGCGCTCCTGTTGATCCCGCTCCTGTGGCTCGCGCTATCGGCGCAGCGGCACCTCGGGTTCTTCGTGTTCGCGGCGACGCCGTTCGTGGCCGTGGGCGCGGCGCGCGTCTACGCGCGCCTGCGGCCTCGCGCGGTCCGGTTGCGGCCGCTCCCTGCGCCGGCCGCGGCGGCGCTGGCGCTCCTGCTCTGCGCAGGCGCGCTCGTGAGCGCGGTCGGCGCGCCGGTCGCCCCGGACGAGCACGCGTATCCGGCCGGCGCCGTCGCCGCGCTGAAGACCGGCTCGGGCACGCTGCTGAACGAGTACGACTGGGGCGGGTTCCTCATCTACCGCGTCCCCGAGCGCAAGGTGTTCGTCGACGGCCGGCTCTTCCCGTTCTATCCGGCGGTCTTGGGCGATTACCGTGACGCGGTCGAGCTGCGTCCCAATTGGAAGGACGTGCTCGCGCGCTACGACGTGCGCGAGGTCCTGCTCATGCCGTCGAAGCCGCTCGCGGTCGCGCTGCGCGAGGACGGCTGGACCGTCCGTGCCGAGGGGTCGAACTTCGTGCTGCTGACGCGGCCATGAGGGTGCCGCTCATCGTGCCGGCCCTGATCGGCGCGTTCTTCGGCGCCGTGTCGACTCGTCTCCCGGTCGGCGACAGTGACGTCTTCTGGCACCTCGCGCTCGGACACCAGGTGCTGCGTGGTCTCATCGCGGTGCCCGATGACCTGTCGTGGACGGCGGTCGGGCATGCCGGCGCGAGCGATCAGTGGCTCGGCCAGGCGCTCTGGGCGCTCGCGTACGACGCCGGCGGCTGGCGCGGCATCGTCGCCCTTCGCGCCGTGGCCGTCGCGCTGCTGGTCGGCATCGTCGTGTACGCCGCGCTGCGCGAGCGGGCCGCGCGACCGCTCGGCGCGGTGCTCGCCGCGCTGCCCGCGATCGCGCTGTCGCGGTTCGTGTGGACCGAGCGGCCGGAGCTGTTCGGGTTCGTCTGCTTCGCATTGCTCGTCGTGCTGCTTCGCGTCGCTCGCGCCGGGAGCGACCGGACCCTGTACTGGCTCCCGCCGCTCATCCTCGTGTGGGCGAACCTGCATGGGTCGTTCGCGCTCGGCGTCGGCCTCGTCGGGCTCGTCGCGATCGAGGGCGCGGTCGCGCAACCATCGCGCCGGCGCAGCTACGCCGTGGTCGCGATCGGGTCGCTCGTCGCGACGTTGCTCACGCCGGCGAACATCGGCACGTGGACCGCACCGGGGTTCCATCTGCTGCATCCACCGCGGGAGATCCAGGAGTGGAGCGTGCCGGACGTGACCACCCTGCCGGGCCTCATCTTCGCGACCGCGATCTTCGCCACGCTCGTGGTGGCCCTCTTCGCCCGGACGCGCGCGCCGCGCGAGGCGGTGGTGTTGCTGCCGGTGCTCTTCGTATCGCTCATCGCGACGCGCCAGATGCCGCTGTTCGCCATCGCGTGCGCGCCGTACCTCGCCGCGTCTGGCGGCGAGGCGGTGACCGAGCTCGCGCGGCTGCTGCGGCTCACCGCGCCACGGCTCGCGGCGATCGCGCGAGCGCCGGGCCGCGTCGCCGACGTCGTCGCGTTCGGCGTCGCGGCGATCGTGCTCGCGGTCGCCGCGGCGACCGGCACCGCCGCACCGGCGCTCGGCGGCGAGCCGGTCGCGGCGGTGCCGCTCCTGCGCCCGGGGCCGGGCCTGCTGAACGAGTACGACTGGGGTGGCTACCTCATCTGGAGCGCCCCCCAGACCCCCGTCTTCGTCGACGGCCGGCTCACGCCGTACCTCGGCGCAGTACTGAATGACTACTCGACGGTGGTCGGCGTGCACCCCGGCTGGCGCGACGTCATCACGCGCCGTGGCATCCGCCAGATCCTCGTCCGTCCCAGCGACCCGATCGCCGTGCACGCGCGCGATCTGGGCTGGCCGGTCCGCGCCTCATCCGACACCTTTGTCCTGATCGACGTGCCCTAAAGTCCGGCTATCAACGAGCGTACGCCTGCGAAGCTTCCTCGCGAGGACGACCTTGATGGTCTTTATGACCTCATCGTCGACGGGCTGCGGCGTGACGTCCGGCGCCTGCGCCAGCAGGTCGAGAAGTTCCAGCGCGCCTACCAGAAGCGCGCGGAGGGCCAGTCGCGCGTCTCGGGCGAGCCGGACGAGGCCAGCCAGCGCGCCTTCCGCCGGCTGAAGCAGCTGCAGCTCGCGATCGGCCACGTCGAGTCGAGCGCCGCGTACCTGGGCGGCGGCGGCATCGAGCCACAACGTGAAGAGGACCGGGAGCTCGTCACCGTCGCGCAGCGCGTCCTCGAGAGCCTCGAGGCCGAGCGCGAGCGACTGTACCGCGATGTCCACGATGGGCCGGCCCAGGTCCTCGCGAACGCGATGTTCGAGGTCGAATACCTTGAGCGGATCGCCGACCGTACGACCGGCGAGGCGCGCACCGCCCTGAAGGCGGAGATCGCGAATCTAAAGAGCCAGTTCCGCAGCTCGCTCGATGCGGTGCGCGGCATGATCTACGACCTTCGGCCGCCCGTGCTCTCGGAGCTCGGCCTCAGCGGCGCGATCCGCGACTACGCCGCCGAGTTCCAGGCGCGCTACGGGCTGCGGGTCGAGTGCCACCTCGACGCGGGCGAGACCGGCCTCGAGCCGGCGCAGGAGCTCGCCATCTATCGGGTCATGCAGGAGGCCCTGCAGAACGTGCACAAGCACGCGCAGGCCTCGGCCGTCAGGATCGTCTGGCAGCGCTCCGCCAACGAGAAGGACCAAGACAAGGATCAGTGGGTGATGCACTGCACCGACGACGGCATCGGCTTCGACATCGTGAAGGTCGCACGGCGACAGCGGTCCGTCGGGCTGCTCGCGATGCGCGAGCGCGCTGAGCTGATCGGCGCCCGCCTGCAGGTCCAGTCCACACCCGGACAGGGCACCGCCGTTACACTTCTGCTTCCACTGAGCAAGGAGGGGGATGCGCTTGGCCGATAAACCAGAGAAGGCCATCCGGATCGTTCTCGCCGACGCCAGCAAGCTCACCACGCTCGGCATCACGCAGGTCCTCGAGAAGGAAGCCGACATGGAGATCCTCGCCGTCGTCACCGACGGGGAGGAGGCCGTCGCGAAAACGATCGAGCTCGAGCCGGACATCCTCATCATCGAGGTGGACCTGCCGCAGCTCACGGGCATCAAAGCGACGCAGCGGGTGCGTCGCGAGCTGCCGCATGTCGGCGTCGTGATCCTCACCGCCCTCGAGGAGGAGCAGACGCTCTTCGACGCGATCCGTGCCGGCGCCGCGGCCTACCTGCACAAGGACTGCGATCCGAAGGAGCTGGTCGATTCGATCCGCAGGGTGCGGAGCGGGCAGTTCATCATCAACGAGAAGATCTTCGCCAAGCCGGCGGTCGCGACGAAGGTGCTCGCCGAGTTCCGCGAGCTCTCGGTGTATGGGCCTGGCAGCTCGCACGTCTTCGCGCCGCTGTCGCCGCGCGAGGTCCAGATCCTGGACAACATCGCGCAGGGCATGACGAACAAGGAGGTCGCGTACACGCTCGCGATCTCCGAGCAGACCGTGAAGAACCACATGTCGAGCATCCTGCGCAAGCTCTCGGTCAACGACCGTACGCAGGCCGTCGTGTACGCGATGCGCCAGGGCTGGATCAAGGGGCCGGAGATGGGGAACTAGGCGATGACGGTGCGGGGGCGCTAGTGGCCTCTCAGGCGCCCACCGGCATCGTCGCGAGCTTTACCACCGAGCAGGCGAAGATCACCGCCGAGATGCGCGAGCTCGACCTGCTCATCGAATCGACGCAGATCGAAGTGAATCGCCTCGAGGCCCGCGAGCACATGGCGAAGACGAAGCTCGACGACATCCGCGCGAACCAGGCGAACCACCAGCGCGACGAGCTCATGGGCGCCGGCGACGAGTTCGCCGCCGCCCAGGGCCGCCGGCTCACCATGGAAGGCCAGATGGGCGCGCTGCAGGCGAAGCGCAAGCTCCTCGATCGCGTCCAGTCGCTCGTCGCCAAGGCGCGCGATCAGCTTGCCCACTTCACCGCGCCGCCGATGCCCGCCAACACCGCACCGGTGCTCGACGAGAACAAGCTGCTTCAGGCCGTGGTCGACACGCAGGAGGAGGAGCGTCGCCGCATCGCTCGCCAGGTCCACGACGGGCCGGCGCAGGCGATGGCGAACGTCGTTCTCCAGTCCGAGATCAGCGAGCGGCTGTACAGCGTGGATCAGGACCGCTCCCGGAAGGAGCTCGCCGCGCTCCGGCAGATGGTGAACAAGACCCTCCAGGAGCTGCGCGGCTTCATCTTCGAGCTCCGCCCGATGATCCTCGACGACCTCGGCCTCGTGCCGACGCTCCGCCGCTACATCCAGACGCTCATGGACAAGCACGGCATCCGCATCGACTTCTCGAGCACCGGCCGTGATCGCCGTCTCCCATCCGACGACGAGGTCGCCATCTTCCGCCTCATCCAGGATTCGCTCGTCGAGCGGATCGAGAAAGGCGACGCGAAGGACGTGGTGCTCGGGATGACGTGGAAGGATGACGTGCTCGAGATCCTCCTGCAAAGCGACGGCAAGGACCTGCCCTCCGATGGGGAGCTCGCGTCCGGCCTGCGGCGCAGTGAGCGGCTCGAGCTCCTCAAGGGCGAGTCGACGCACGAGACCCGGCCGGACGGCACGGTCGTGCTCCAGGTGAAGGTCCCGGTCCGCTCGGCCGCCGGCGTCGTCCCGTAACGCGGAGCTAGTCGCCTCCGACCGCGGTCAGCGCCGTCCCGATGTAGTAGTGCGCGAGGATCTGCTGGTACGACGCGCCCTGGAGGGCCAGGCCCTGCGCGCCCCACTGCGACATCCCCACGCCATGCCCGAAGCCCTTTCCGGTGAAGATGAACGTCGCGGGGAGCGCGTACACGTACCCGGTCACCCGCAGCCCGAGCTCGTTGCCGTACCCGTCGCGCACGACGTCGAAGCTCGTCTGGGCGACCTGCGCGCCCAGCGTCTCGAGGGCGCCGCTGCGAACGGTGTTCGTCACGTCGACGCGCTCGGTCGCGCCGCTCGCCAGGACCGTCACGGTGAAGAGCGAGCTCATCAGCCCGAAGTAGGAGCGCGACAGGTCCTTCCCGATCGCCCGCGAGCCGCCGGTGCCGATGACCTTCGAGCTGATGACCCGGCCGGTCGGTGACACGCTCGTGAGCTCGACCGCGGTCGGCGTGCCGACGCTGATGCCCCGGCGCTGCAGGGAATCGCGCAGCTGCGTCGCGCTCAGCTCTGTGGTCCACGTCCAGCTCGTGTGGCCCCACGAGCTGTCCTTCGCGACCTCGTCGCTGGGGGACGGAACGCTGCGCAGGTAGGGAAAGGCGTTCGCGTACACATTCTCGGAGTCCTCCGTGACGCCGCCGGCGTTCGCCGAGTAGAGCGCCTCGATCGGCGCGCCGCGATACGTCGCGATGACGCCGGCCGTCCGCTCCACGGCCCTGAGCGTGCGCGCGTCCTCGTTCCTCGTGCCGTCGTATTCCTGATCGCGCGTGTCACCCTCGACGTCGTAGGCCGTGTGCTTCCCGAGATGGGTGTAGAGGTACGTGCGCGCCGCGATGGCCTGCGACGCGAGCGCCTCCGCCTCCCACGACGAGGGCTCCTCGGATCCGACCACCGATGCGAGGTAGTCGTGGGTGGAGACGGTGTTCACGACGATCATGTCGCCTTCGTCGTCAGGCGAGAGCTCGAACCTGCCGCGGAAGGCCCTTCCGTTCACCAGGAGGACCCCATCGTTCGTCTGGAATGTGATCCCCTGGATCTTGTCGGCCCGCAGGACGGCGGTGCCGAGATCGTCGTCGGGGTTCTGGAGCAGCGAGAACTGGAACGGCACCGTGACGAGCGCGCGCGGCCCACTCTCGGCGATCGCGATGCGCGCGTCGCGGAACAGCGTCGCGCGATCGGCGCGCGACAACCCCGTTGACTCGCGTGACGGGAGCTCGACGCCGAGCGCCTGGATCGTGCGGACGTTCGTCCGGGCGAGGGTCT
Source organism: Candidatus Limnocylindria bacterium (assembly GCA_035937095.1). GTDB lineage: Bacteria > Chloroflexota > Limnocylindria > P2-11E > P2-11E > UBA4735. Next base: position 24,392 of record DASYVN010000211.1, on the reverse strand, counting down.
TGCCACCGCCGCGGTACAGGACCGTGCCGTCGGGTGCGAGCGCGGAGACCGTGCCGGTGGACGAGATGACCGCGTACGACAGGCCGAGGCCGGTGATGTTGACGCGGACCGTCGCGGGCATTGCCGGGAGTGTCGACGCGGACCCGGGTCGCGCGCCGGCGAGCACGCTCGCAACGACGATCAACGCGGCGCAGGCGAGCCTCATCGCAGACCCGCGTACACCTCGGGCTTCAACACCCCGATGAATGGCAGGTTGCGGTAGCGCTCGGCGAAGTCGAGCCCGTAGCCGACCACGAACTTGTCGGGGATCTCAAAGCCCTTGTAGTCCACCGCGATCGGCACGACGCGGCGCGAAGGCTTGTCCAGCAGGGCACACAGGCCGAGCGACGCGGGGTGCTGCCCGCGGAGGTGCTCGATCACGTAGCTCAGGGTGTGCCCGGTGTCCAGGATGTCCTCGACGACGAGCACGTGCCGGCCTTCGATGGGCTTGGCGAGGTCCTTCAAGATGCGCACGACGCCGCTCGACGTGGTGCCGGCGCCGTACGACGAGACCTCGAGGAAGTCGAGCGAGCAGTAGATCGGGACCTCGCGCATGAGATCGGCGAGGAACGGAAGCGCGCCTTTGAGGATGCTGACGAGCACGAGGTCGCGACCGGCGTAATCATCCGCGATGCGGCCGCCAAGCTCACCGACCCGCTGTTTGATGGTGTCTGCGTCGAGGAGGATCTCCGCGATGTCATCGGCTGGGGTCTTCACGGCGGTCGTCATGGGACCGCCATTGTCTCACTAGCGGCCGGAGACCCTTTCGAACAGGCCGTGCGCGTCGCCGACGTAGTCGCGCAGCAGCTCGTGCGCCTCGAGCACGTCGTCGACCCTGATGAGCTCGTCGCCGTCCCCGAGGGCGAGCGGCTGAGCGGACGCGGGGAGCGCCTCGCTCACGCGCTTCACGATGACCACGCCGAGTCCCTGTGTGCCGCACGTCTCGCAAGTGCACCGCACGAACCAGTACTCGTCACGGTTCCCGACGACCGCGATGGAGTCCCGGCCGTACACCGCGCCGCAGTTCGCGCAACGGACGGTCCCGAATACGCCATCGAGCCAGTCGTTCATGGCGGCGGTAGATGCATAGCCGCTGCCACACGATTGCCGGACGTTCGTTACCGGACCGTTATCTGCGGCGATAGAGGTAGAAGGCGATCCCGGCCAGCCCCAGAGCCACCGCGACCGCGCCGGCCGCGAGGGCCGGACCGGGGCCGCTGCCCAGATCCGGGCCGCCCGGCGGGGGAGTCGGGCTCGCCAGCGCGACGCTCGTCGGCACGGTGATCGGCGTCGGCGCGATGGTCGGGGTCGGGCTCGGCGTCGCGGACGACGAGGGGCTCGGGCTCTCGCTCGGCGACGGAGTCGGGCTGGCGGTCGGCACCGGCGTCGGAGCCACCGTCGGCGGGGCCGTCGGCGGAGGGGTCGGTCGCGGTGTGGCCGGCGGCGGCGTGGGCGTCGGTGCGGGCGCGACGGCCTGGACCGTGATGGCCCCGTGCATCGTCAGATGGATCGAGCAGTGGTACGCGAACGTACCGGCGACCGCGAAGGTCACCGTCTTGGTCCCGCCGCCCGCTCCGATCTGCCCCGTGTCGAACGCGCCGGGGGAGTCCGACGTCGCGGTGTGCACCGTGCCATCGGCGTTGCGCCAGGTGATGCTGTCGCCCGCGTTGATCGTCGCGATCGGCGGCATGAACGAGAAGTTCTGGATGACGACGGACTGGCTGGCCGCCTGCGCGACGTTCGGCCCCAGACCGCAGAGCGCGACGACGATCGCGATGACACAGAGTCGACCGGTCAGCGTCATACGATAGTCTGCGTGTCCGCGGTCGCCGGTCGCGAGTTCGCATCGCTCGCGGCGCGGGCCGCGGCTATCGGCGTGCGCCTGTCGGGCCCGCAGGTAGCCCTCTGCGAACGGTACGCGGCAGAGCTCATCGAACGTAATACGACCGTGAACCTCACCGCGATCACTAAGCTCGAGGCCGTCGCGATCAAGCATTTCCTCGACTCGTTCACCGCGTGCGCCGTGCGCGTGTGGACCGGCCGCGAGCGCGTCATCGATGTCGGGAGCGGCGCCGGCTTCCCGGGCGTCGCACTGCGCGTGGCGATGCCGAACATCAACGTCACCTGTGTCGAGTCCGTCGGGAAGAAGTCGCGGTTCCTCGCCGAGACGGCCGCGCTCCTGGGCCTCGCTGACGTCGAGGTGCGCAACGAGCGTGCCGAGACGCTCGCCCACGCGACCGATCGCCGCGCCGCGTACGACGTGGGCACCGCCCGCGCCGTCGGTACCCTTGCGGCCTGCGCCGAATACCTGCTGCCGTTCCTCCGGGTCGGCGGCGACGCCATCGTCTGGAAGGGCAAGGTCGACGCGGAGCTGCCCGCCGCGCGCAAGGCCCTCGCGTCCGTGGGTGGCGAGATCGCGTCGATCGTGTCGACGGTCCAGCTCGGCGTCGCCGACGTCCTCCCGGGTCGGAACCTCGTGGTGATGCGCAAGGTGCGTGCGACGCCTGATCGATACCCGCGAGCGTCCGCCGAGGCCCGGCGTCGCCCGTGGTGATCGTGCCGTCCATCGACGTGAGCGAGGGTCGCGTCCGCGTTCCGTCGGGCGCCCCGCTCGGGGTCGAGCCGCGCGAGCTTGCGGCCGCGTTCATCGCGGACGGTGCCGAGGAGCTGCATCTGGTCGACCTCGATGGAGCGGAGCGCGGCGAGTACGGCAACCTCCCGCTGCTCGCGGAGATCGCGCGCGTGAGCGGCGTCCCCTGCCGGCTGGCCGGCGGGCTCGCCAGTCTCGACCGCGCGGCCATCGCCCTCGAGGCCGGCTTCGCGGGCGTCCTCTTCTCATCCGCGGTCTTCGCCTCCCCGGCGCTCCTTCGGTCGATCGCGGCGCACGGCGCTCGCGCGATCGTGGAGATCGAGTCGAAGGCCGGTGGCCTGGCACCACGTGGCGGCGGTGCGGAGCTGGTGGCCGGAGCGCTGGGGATGGACAGCGTCGCCGCGGCCGTCACCGCGGTCGACGCAGGCATCCGCGGCCTCTACGTCGTGGATCTCTCGACCGAGGGCGGGCTCGGCGGCCCGGGGCTCGCGCTCCTGGGCCGGATCCGCGACGCGCTCGGTCCGCGCGCGAACGCCGTCGCGCTGCACACCGGTGGCGGCGTGCGCGACCTCGCCGACATCGGCGCGCTCGCGCGCTTCGGCGTCGCATCCGTCGTCGTCGGCCGCGCGCTCGCCGCGCGACGGTTCACGCTCGCCGACGCGAAGGCCGCCGCGGCATGACCGTCGCCCTGCTGTCGGACGTGCACGCGAACCTCGTCGCGCTCGAGGCCGTGCTCGCGGACCTGCCGGCGGTCGACGCGATCTGGGTGATGGGTGACACCGTCGGCTACGGTCCGGACCCGGCGGACGTGCTCGCGCTCCTGCGACAGCGCGACGCGCTGCTCGTCGCCGGCAATCACGATCGCGCCGTCGCGACCGGGGAAGGGCTCGAGCTGTTCAACGCGGTCGCGCGCACGGCGGCCGAGCGGCACCGCTCGTGGCTCTCGGGGGCGGAGCGTGACGCGCTCGCGGCACTCCCGATGACGCTCGAGCCGGCCGACGGCTATTCGATCTGTCACGGCAGCCCGCGCGATCCGCTCTGGGAGTACGTGTTCGACGCGCGGACCGCGGCGTTCGCGATGGCGAACATGCGCGTCGCGCGCTGCTGCGTCGGCCACACCCACGTTCCGGCTATGTTCCGTACCGGTGACGGGAAGCTCATGATCAATCCCGGGAGCGTCGGACAGCCGCGGGACGGCGATCCGCGCGCCGCGTACGCCCTCCTCGATGTCGCCGCGGCGACTGTCGACTTCCGGCGCGTCGAGTACGACGTCGCCAAGACGCAGCGCCGGATACGTGACCGGAAGCTGCCCGAGATGCTCGCCGGGCGGCTAGCCTTCGGAGTGTGAGCGACGTCCCATTCCGCGTCGAGATCGGCACCGGACCGGGCAACGCGCCGCTCGAATACGCGCTGCCCCGCGATGGCCGCGTTCGTCTGACCGTCCGCGCCGGCGAACGCCGGACCGGCGGCCACTCGATCCGCGTCGCGCGGATCACCCGCGACGGCCCGAGGCTGACCGTGCACTGCGAGATCACCGCGCCGCGCGACGGCGCGATGCTCACCCAGGCGCTCAGCTATCCGGCACAGACGGTGTCCGTCGACGACGGGCTCCTTCGCGGGGTCCGCGTCGCGGTGCTCGTGGATCAGAGCGGCGCAGAGCGCGCCCGCATCACGGCCTAAGATTCGCCGGATTTGACAGAGCACCCGCCGGGAGAGCCGCCGGAGGAACCGCCGCGGCCGGAGCACCGGCTCGAGCGCATCGAGCGCGCCAAGGGACGGCTCCCGGGCGACGCACGGGTGCGCATCGTCCGCAGCAACGAGCTCCGGCGTCGCAAGGGGTACGTCGTCGCGACCGAGGATGTTTTCGAGCCGGACAGCACCGTCGGCCGGATCCTCGACCATACCCGCGCGTTCCTCTTCGGCCAGCGGATCCCAAGCGAGGAGGAGCAGGGCGAGCGCGTCACCAAGGTGACCGGGCTCGCGATCTTCGCCTCCGACAACATCTCATCATCGGCCTACGCCACCGAAGAGACGATGCGAGCGCTCGCATACGCGGGGGCCGTGGGCCTCGCGCTCACGATGCCGATCACCATCGCGATCGTCGTGATCCTCGCGATCGTCGTGACGTCGTACCTGCAGGTGGTCCGCGCCTACCCGAATGGGGGCGGCAGCTACGTCGTCGCGAGCCAGAATCTCGGCACGCTGGCCGGGCTCGTCGCCGCCGCCGCGCTGCTCGTCGATTACGTGCTCACGGTCTCGGTGTCGGTCGCCGGTGGCGTCCTTGCCATCTCGACCGCGTTCCCGGATTGGGAGCCGGCCAAGGTCGCGATCGGCGTGGGCTTCATCGCGCTCATCACCATCGGCAACCTTCGCGGGATCCGCGAGGCCGGCCTGATCTTCGCGGGACCGACCTACTTCTACGTGCTGAGCGTCGCCGGCGTGCTCGCGATCGGGCTCTTCCGCGTCCTCACCGGTGACATCCCGGCCCCGGTCCCACCGCCGGTGCCCGTCCCGGTGAGCGAGTCGCTCGGCGCATTCCTCATTCTCCGCGCGTTCTCGTCGGGCTCCGTGGGTCTGTCCGGCACGGAGGCCGTGGCCAATGGCGTCACCGCGTTCCGACCGCCCGCTTCGCGCAACGCGTCGGTCGTGCTCATCGCGATGGGCACCATGTTCGGCACGCTGTTCCTCGCGATCAGCGTCCTCGCCACGCGGATCGGTATTCAGGTCGACCTGTCGGAGCACAAGAGCGTGCTCGGCCTGCTCACGCAGTCGATCGTCGGCGAAGGCGCGTACTTCTACGTCGTGCAGGCGGCGACGGCGATCATCCTCGTCCTCGCCGCGAACACGAGCTTCTCCGGCTTCCCACGACTCGCATCGATCCTCGCGACCGATCGCTTCATGCCACGTCAGTTCGCGCAGCGCGGCGATCGGCTCGCGTTCTCGTTCGGGATCATCGTGCTTGCGATCATCTCGGCGCTGCTGCTCGTCGCCTATCGGGGCAGCGTCAACGGGCTGATCCCGCTGTACACGATCGGCGTGTTCATCGCGTTCACCCTGTCCCAGGCCGGGCTGGTGCGGCATTGGCTCCGCGAGCGCGGACGCGGCTGGCACTTCTCCGCGGCAGTCAACGCCCTCGGTGCCGTCGTGACGGGGATCGTCACCGTGGTCGTCGCCGTCACGAAGTTCCAGCTCGGCGCTTGGATGGTCCTCGCGGTCATGCCCGTGATGGTGTACCTCATGTGGCGTGTCCATCAGCACTACCGCCGGATCGAGGACGAGCTCCTCATCCCGCGCGGTGCGCGCGTCGCGCTGCGACCGCGCGAGCCACGGCTCCTCGTGCCCATCAGCCGGATCGACAAGGCCGCGCTCCACGCGCTGAGCCTCGCTCATGGGCTGTCCGAGCACGTCACGGCGCTCCACATCTCGTTCGACGAGGAGGGCGCGCAGGCGTTCAAGGAGCGCTGGGCTCGATCGGTTGGCAGCGAGATCCCGATCGAAGTGATCGTGTCCCCGTACCGCTCGCTCCTCGCGCCGCTGTTGAGCTACCTCGACGCGATCGACGACAACGACCCCGGGCGGCCGATCGTCGTCGTGCTGGCCGAGTTCGTCCCGCGGCATTGGTGGGACGCGGCGCTCCACAACCAGACGGCGCTACGCCTCAAGCTCGCCCTGTTCACTCGGCCCAACACGAGCGTCATCGATGTGCCGTATCACCTGGGGGACCCCGAGGACTTCGAGGCGCACTAAGCAATACACTCGCCGCCCGTTGAAGCTCACCAATATCCTGGTCCCGCTGGCCGGCACGGCCATCGACCCTGACGTGATCGAGTACGCCATCGCCCTCGGCCGCGCGCACAAGGCCAAGATCACGGCGGTCCATGTCATCGAGGTCAAATGGAACATGGCGCTCGATGCCGTTCTCGACGCCGAGCTCGAGCGAGGCGAAGAGATCCTCGCGCACGCCGAGAAGGTCGCGGAGAAGCTCGGTGCGCACCTCACGACCGAGGTGCTGCAGGCCCGCGAGGCCGCGGCCGCGATCGTGGACACCGCGGTCGAGCATGGAAGCGAGCTCATCCTCATCGGGATGCCGTACCGGAGGCGCCTCGGTCGGGTCTACGTTGGGCGCACGGTGGAGGTTGTGTACCTGAAAGCGCCCTGCGCGGTGCTCGCGTATCGTCAGGAAGAACCCAAGTGAACGTCGTCATCGTGGGATGCGGGCGCACCGGCGCCTTCCTCGCGGAGCTCCTCGACCAGGGCGGCGACACCGTGTCGATCGTCGACGTCGAGCGGTCCGCATTCAAACGCCTGCCCTCGGATTTCAAGGGCACGCCCGTGCTCGGCGACGGCACGGACATGGACATCCTCCGCCAGGCCGGCATCGCAGCGGCCGACGCGTTCCTGTCGCTCACCCAGGGCGACAACCGCAACCTCATGGCGGCGCAGATCGCGCAGAAGATCTTCGGCGTCCAGCAGGTCTTCGCGAAGGTGAACGACCCGATCCGCGCGAACACCTACCGGGGGCAGGGGATCTACACGTTCTCCCGCACCACGATCCTCGGCACGCTGCTTCACGCGGTCCTCTCCGGCAACAAGTCGATCGGTCCGAACCTCATGCGGGAGGCGATGAAGCATGACGAGACGCTCTCGGCGCAGCTGCCCGACGTGAGCCGCTGATGTACTTCGTCGTCGCGGGCGGAGGCGCGGTCGGCTACCACCTCTCCAAGGCCCTCCTCGAGTCCGGGCACGAGGTCATGATCATCGAGCGCGATCGGAAGCGAGCCCTCTGGATCGAGGAGCAGCTCGGCTCCGTGGTCATCAACGCGCCGGCCGACGAAGGCAAGTACCAGATCCAGGCCGGATGCCAGCGCGCCGACGCGGTGCTGGCGGTGACCGGGGACGACGAGGACAATCTCATCATCAGCCAGCTCGCGAAGCTGAAGTGCGGGGCGAACCGGGTCATCGCCCGGGTCAACAACCCGAAGAACGAGATCGTGTTCAAGGCCATGGGGATCGACGAGACGCTCTCGTCCACCCGCGTGCTCATGGGCGTCATCGAGCAAGAGCTCCCGACTGGCGGATTCATGCCGCTCATGCCGCTCACCGGCTCCCACCTCGAGCTCATCGAGGCCGAGATCGCGGCGGGCACGCCGCCCGCAGGCCAGGAGGTCCGCAATCTCGGGCTCCCGACGGGCTCGCTCATCGGCGGCATCGTGCGAAAGGGCCAGATCCTCCACGCCAACGACGACACGACGTTGGAAGTGGGGGACCGGATCATCGTGTTCGCTCCCACGGCCGCCGAGGGGGACGTCAGAAAGGCGCTCTTCGGCTAGGCGTCCGAACCACAAGAACCTTGACAACATCATTGTCAAGCCTTATACAAATGCGATGGCGCGTGGAAGCCGACCGGTCTACGTCATCTCGATCGCCGCAAGCCTCGCCGGCTGCCACCCGCGCACGCTGCGGATCTACGAAGAGGAAGGCCTGGTCGACCCCGTCCGGACCGATTCCAACATCCGGCTGTACTCGGACGAGGACCTCCAGCGGGTGCGCATCATCCGCTACCTGACGCAGCAGCGTGGCGTGAACCTCGCCGGGGTGAAGATGCTGTTGCACTTCCGCGACGCCGCGGACCTGTTGCGCGAGCTCGCCGACGCGATCGAGGAGCTCGATGGGACGGAGTCGGAGGGCCACCCCCCGGCAGCCGTGAAGCCGAAGACCGCCAGGATCCATGCGAAGTAACACGTTCGAGGCATCACGCGTTCAGAGCGCAAGGGGTCTACGTAGGGCTGGGGACGGCTTCGTCGGCCCCGGCGAGGCCCCGACAAAGGAAATGAGGCCACGCCATGACTGAGGAAGCCCGCACTTACCCCCTGGAGCTGCCACTCGTCCCGTTGCGGGAGATGGTGGTGTTCCCGAAGATCGTCCAACCCCTCGGGGTCGGTCGCGAAAAGAGCGTGGCCGCGATCACCGCCGCGATGCTCGAAGAGAAGCACTACGTCATCTTCGCCGCGCAGAAGGACGCCGAGGTCGATGACGTCACGTCCGACCAGATCTACAGCGTCGCCACGGTCGCCGAGATCGTGCGGCTGCTCAAGATCCCGGACGGCAGCGCGCAGGTGATCGTGCAGGGCCTCCAGCGGGTCAAGATCACCGGCTTCGCGCCGGAGGCCCGCTACTTCCGGGTGACGTTCCAGCCGGTCACCGAGATCCCGGGCGAGCCGGTCGAGCGCGAGGCGCTCCTTCGGAGCGTGAAGAGCCTGTTCGGCGAGTACGTCGAGAACGGCGGCTCGATCGTGCCCGAGGTCGCGATGACCGCGAGGAGCACGGACGACCCGTCCCACTTTGCCGACCTCGTCGCGCAGAGCCAGGACCTCACCATCGAACAGCGGCAGCAGCTGCTCGAGATGGAGAGCGTCGTCGAGCGCATGCGCTTCCTCTCCGTCTTCCTCGCGAAGCAGAACGAGATCCTGCAGATGAAGGCGAAGATCCAGAGCGATGTGCAGCAGACCCTCGACAAGACGCAGCGCGAGTACATCCTCCGCGAGCAGATGAAGGCGATCCAGAAGGAGCTTGGCGACGACGACGGCACCTCGGAGGTGAACGAGCTCCGCGAGAAGATCGAGGCCGCCGGCATGCCGGACGAGGTGAAGGAGAAGGCCCTCAAGGAGGTCGGGCGGCTCGAGAAGATCCCGCAGGCCTCGCCCGAGCAGGGCGTCATCCGCACGTACGTCGACTGGCTCATCTCGGTGCCGTGGAAGAAGGCGCCCGAGGACGACTGGGACATCGCCGAAGCGGCGCGGATCCTCGACGAGGATCACTACGGCCTGCCGAAGATCAAGGACCGGATCATCGAGTACATGGCGGTGCGCAAGCTCTCGCACGAGCTGCGCGCCCCGATCCTCTGCTTCGTCGGCCCGCCCGGCGTCGGCAAGACGAGCCTCGGCAAGTCCATCGCCCGCGCGATGGGCCGCAAGTTCATTCGCATGTCGCTCGGCGGGATCCGCGATGAGGCTGAGATCCGCGGTCACCGGCGCACCTACGTCGGCGCGCTGCCCGGCCGCGTGCTCCAGAACATGAAGACGGCGGCCGAGACCAACCCGGTGTTCATGCTCGACGAGATCGACAAGGTCGGCGCGGACTTCCGCGGCGATCCGAGCTCGGCGCTCCTCGAGGTCCTCGACCCCGAGCAGAACAGCACGTTCTCGGACCACTACCTCGAGGTCCCGTACGACCTGTCGCGTGTCATCTTCATCACGACGGCGAACGTGGACGACACGATCATCGCGCCGCTCCGTGACCGGATGGAGATCATCCGGCTCCCCGGCTACACCGAGGACGAGAAGATGCACATCGCGATCGGCTACCTCCTGCCGCGCCAGCTGAAGCAGCACGGCCTCGAGAACGGACGCCTCATCCTCAGCCCCGCGGCGCTCAAGGACATGGCTCGGCTCTACACCCGCGAGGCCGGCGTCCGCAACCTGGAGCGTGAGATCGGCACCATCTGCCGGAAGGTCGCGCGCCAGATCGCCGAGCACAAGACCGAGAGCGTGACGGTCGACGCGCCTGACCTCTCGACGTACCTCGGCCCCGAGCGGTTCGACTTCGGCCTCGCCGAGGAAGAGGACCAGGTCGGCGCGGTCACCGGTGTCTCGGTGAGCGAGGCCGGCGGCGATGTCCTCACGGTCGAAGCCACGATCATGGATCAGGGCTCGAAGACCGAGGAGTTCGTCCTCACCGGCCAGATCCAGAAGGTCATGGAAGAGTCCGCGCGGGCGGCGTTGAGCTACGTGCGGGCGCACCAGGCCGAGCTCGGTGTGCCGAAAGGCTTCTTCAAGGAGCACGCCATGCACATCCACGTTCCGGCGGGAGCGATCCCGAAGGACGGTCCGTCCGCGGGCGTGACGATGGCGACCGCGATCGTGTCGGCCCTCACCGGCCGGCGGGTCCGGCGCGAAGTCGCGATGACGGGTGAGATCACCCTGCGCGGCCGCGTGCTTCCGATCGGCGGAGTGAAGGAGAAGCTGCTCGCGGCGCATCGCGCCGGGATCAAGACCTTCATCCTCCCCGAGAAGAACAGGAAGGACCTCGTCGACGTCCCGAAAGAGGTCATCGACACCGTCGACATCAAGCCGGTCTCGAACATCGAGGAAGTGCTGAAGCTCGCACTCCTCCCCGGGCCGAGCGTGACGCCGGCGCAGATCGAAGCCGCGCGCCCGGTGATGGTCCCGCCGCCGAACTAATGGGGGGCGACGATGCCTGTCGAATACAAGGACTACTACAAGACCCTCGGGGTCCAGAAAGACGCGACCGCCGCCGACATCAAGAAGGCGTACCGCAAGCTCGCGCGCCAGTACCACCCCGATGTGAACAAGTCGGCCGACGCGTCGAAGAGGTTCAAAGAGGGCAACGAAGCCAACGAGGTCCTGTCGGACCCGGACAAGCGGAAGCGGTACGACCAGCTTGGCCCGGACTGGGAGCGGTACGCCCAGGCGGGGGCGACCTCGCAGCGTGGCGGTAACGGCAGCGGCTTCCAGTGGGTCTACACCGGCACGCCGGGGGCGAACCCGTTCGATGGGCAAAGCGACTTCTCGGATTTTTTCCAGTCGGTGTTCGGCAGCGGGGGCGGATTCGGCCAGGCGGCTGCGGGCAATAGCACGCGCCGGCGCGCCGCGCGGTCACGGGCCGTCGCTGACGCCGAGTACCCGATCGAGGTGACGCTCGCGGAGGCCTACAAGGGCGTCGAGCGGGTGCTCGAGCTGCGCGGCGAGGACGGCAAGACGAAGCGCCTGACGGTCAAGATCCCGGCCGGCGTACGCGACGGACAGCGCATCCGCCTCGCGGGTCAGGCCGATGGCGGCGACCTGTACCTGCAGGTGAAGGTGAAGCCCCATCCGGTGTTCACCCGTGACGGCGATGACCTGCGGCTCGAGCTGCCGGTCGCGCTGCATGAAGCGCTCCTCGGCGCTGAGGTCACCGTCCCGACGCTGAAGGGCCGCGTGAGCCTCCGCGTCCCGCCCGAGACGCAGAACGGGCGGACCATCCGCCTCGCGGGGCAGGGCATGCCGCGGGTCGGCGGCGGCTTCGGCGATCTCTACGTGACGGTGAAGGTCGTCCTGCCGACGAAGCTCAGTGACAAGGAACGCGAGCTCGCGAGGGAGCTCGCCGCACTCCGGCGGACCGAGGACGTCCGCGCGCACTTGCTCTGAGGGGAATGACGTGATCGATCCGAAGAAGATGACCGAGAAGAGCCAGGAAGCGTTGATCACCGCGCAGCAGGCCGCCCAGGAAGCGGGCCGGTCGCAGCTCGACGTCGAGGACCTCATGGCGGCGCTCCTCGCGCAGCAGGGCGGGATCGTGCCGAGCGTCGTCGAGGCGCTCGGGGGCTCGCCGCAGCAGCTGCTCGCCGCGATGCAGCAAGAGCTGACACGCCAGCCGAAGGTGTCGGGCAACGTCCAGCTGTCCGCGACGGGGCGGCTCGGCCGCGTGCTGCAGCAGGCCCAGAAGGAAGCCGACGCGCTCGGCGACGAGTACGTCTCGACCGAGCACCTCCTCCTTGCCATGACGGCGGACCAGGGCTATGCGGGCCAGGCGCTCCAGCGCATCGGCGCGACGCGCGAGCGCGTGCTGAACGCGCTGCGCGAGATCCGCGGCAACCAGCGCGTGACCGACCAGAATCCCGAGAACAAGTACCAGGTCCTCGAGAAGTACGGCCGCGACCTGACCGAGCTGGCCCGCAAGAACAAGATGGACCCGGTCATCGGCCGGGACGAGGAGATCCGTCGGGTCATCCAGGTGCTGTCACGCCGCACGAAGAACAACCCGGTCCTCATCGGCGAGCCGGGCGTCGGAAAGACCGCGATCGTCGAGGGGCTCGCGCAGCGGATCGTCCGCGGCGACGTGCCCGAGGGGCTGAAGGACAAGCGGGTGTTCGCGCTCGACATCGGCTCGCTCCTCGCCGGCGCGAAGTACCGCGGGGAGTTCGAGGAGCGGCTGAAGGCCGTCCTCAAGGAGATCGCCGCGAGCGAGGGCGAGATCATCCTGTTCATCGACGAGCTCCACACCGTCGTCGGCGCCGGCGCGGCCGAGGGTGCGATGGACGCCGCGAACCTGCTCAAGCCGATGCTCGCCCGGGGCGAGCTGCACGCGATCGGCGCCACGACGCTCGACGAGTACCGCAAGCACATCGAGAAGGACGCCGCGCTCGAGCGGCGGTTCCAGCCGGTCTACGTCGGCGAGCCGACGATCGAGGACACGATCTCGATCCTCCGCGGTCTCCGCGAGCGCTACGAGGTGCACCACGGCGTCCGGATCCTCGACAGCGCGCTCGTCGCCGCGGCCGTACTGTCCTCGCGGTACATCAACGACCGGTTCCTGCCGGACAAGGCCATCGACCTCGTGGACGAGGCCGCGTCCAAGCTGCGCATGGAGATCGACTCGATGCCCGTCGAGCTCGACGAGGTCGAGCGGACCATCCGCCGGCTCGAGATCGAGCGCGAGGCGCTCAAGAAGGAGACCGACGCCGCGAGCAAGGAGCGCCTTGCCAAGCTCGAGAAGGAGCTCGCCGACCTCAAGGAATCGAGCAAGGGCATGCGCGCCGACTGGGACACGCAGAAGGCCGCGCTCACGGAGATCCGTGAGAAGAAGTCGCGGCTCGAATCGGTACGCGCCGAGATCGAGACGGCCGAGCGCGCCGCGGACTTCGCGAAGGCCGCCGAGCTCAAGTACGGCACCCTCGTGACCCTCGAGCGGGAGGTCGCGGCGGGCGAGGCAAAGCTTGCCGAGCTGCAGCAGCGCCACAAGATGGTGACCGAGGAAGTGACGCCCGAGGACATCGCCGAGATCGTGGGGAAGTGGACCGGCATCCCGGTCACGAAGCTCCTCGAGGGCGAGGTCGGCAAGCTCCTGAAGATGGAGGAGCGGCTGCACGAGCGCATCGTCGGCCAGGAGGAGGCGGTCACCGCCGTCGCGAACGCGGTTCGCCGCGCGCGTGCCGGCATGCAGGACCCGAACCGGCCCCTCGGCTCGTTCCTGTTCCTCGGCCCGACCGGCGTCGGCAAGACGCTGCTCGCGAAAGCCCTCGCCGAGTTCCTCTTCGACGACGAGAAGGCGATGGTCCGGCTCGACATGAGCGAGTACATGGAGAAGCACACCGTCTCACGGCTCGTGGGTGCGCCTCCGGGCTACATCGGCTACGACGAGGGCGGTCAGCTCACCGAAGCGGTGCGCCGCCGGCCATACACCGTGCTCCTGCTCGACGAGATCGAGAAGGCCCACCCCGACGTGTTCAACGTCCTCCTCCAGATCCTGGACGACGGCCGGTTGACCGATGGCCAGGGGCGGACGGTGGATTTCAAGAACGTCGTGATCATCATGACCAGCAACGTCGGCTCGACGTTCATCAGCGAGCTCGCCGGGAAGAATGAGGAGCTCATGCGCAAGCACGTGATGGACGCGGTGCGTGGGCAGTTCCGTCCCGAGTTCCTCAACCGGATCGACGAGATCGTCATCTTCCACGGGCTGCTCGAGCAGCAGCTCGAGGCGATCGTCGAGCTCGAGACGAACGCCCTCGCGAAGCGGCTGGCCGAGCGGAAGATCACGCTCGAGCTCACGCCCGCGGCGAAGGCCCTCATCGCCAAGGAGGGCTACGACCCGGTCTATGGGGCGCGGCCGATCCGGCGGACGATCCAGAAGCTGATCCTCGACCCGCTCGCGCAGAAGGTGCTCTCCGGCGAGTACAAGGAGGGCGACACCGTCTTCGTCGACGCGGAGAACGGCTCGATCCAGTTCTGGACCGAGGAGTTCGCGGAGCAAAAAGCGAAGGACCGGAGGGACCGTAAGCAGCCCGTCGGCGCGCTGAACTAGCCCCGGATCCCGGCGCGGCCGTGACGGCCGCGCCTGCTTCCGCGTTCAATGACCAGGTGCGGACCGCGCTCGCGATCGCCCTGGTCCTGGCGTTCATCGCGACCGCGTGCGCTGGCGCTCAGTTCTGCTGGCCGAATGCGTCGTGCGCCGGGGCGGACCCGTCCCGCACGCTGTCGCCGACCACCATTTCCACGCCCGCCTCGGCGACCTCGCCGCGGCCGACCCCGACGACTCCCACACCGAGCGCGCCGGGCGTTGCCGCCCTCATCGAGCAGATCGACATGAACGCGCTCAACGATCATCTCGTTGCGCTCACGTCGGTCGTGTCACGCGACGTGCATCACCCGGGACATGCGCAGGCCCTCGGGTATCTCAAGGAGCAGCTCGGCGCCATGCGCGTGCAGATCGAGTCGTACCGCAACGTCTACCAAGGCATTCCTCTGGAGAGCCTGCTTGTGACGATCGATCCGTTGAACGCGCCGCCGACCGCCGGCTGGATCATGATCTGCGCCCACTACGACTCGGTCTCGAACCGCTCGCCGAACTGGAACCCGGCCATCACGGCCGCGCCCGGTGCGGACGACAACGGCACGGGCACCGCAGCGCTCCTTGAGTACGCGCGGATCCTGTCGGCCAATCGCGCGAGCCTCAGGCATCGGGTCGTGCTCGCGTTCTTCGACGGCGAGGAGCTGTTCTTCAAGGGCAGCGGCGCGTACGTGACGACGCTGCCCACGCCGTACCCGTACAGCGCGGTCATCAACATCGACATGGTCGGGTTCAACCCGATCACGGACCGCCTCGATCTCATCTGGTACACGAACGGCTCGGCCGGGCTGCGGGACAAGCTGATCGCCGCGAATGATCGGTACGCGATCGGCATCTCACCGCTCAACGCGCAGTTCGCCGGCGACGGGAACACGATCCTCGATGCCGCGCCGTTCGGGCTCGCGGGCATGCCCGCGGTGGCGCTCGTGCAGCGGTACGGTGAGAACGATGCGACGTTCCCGGGCAACTACACGTTCCACACGGTGAGCGACACGCCCGCGAACGTCTCCAACCGCCGGCTGTGGCTGAAGGCCGCAAAGCTCACGCTCGCGGCAGCCCTCGACCTCGCGACGGCGAACTAGAGCTCGCCCTCGCTCCAGCGGTCCGTCGACGCGACGATCGTGACCGGGCCATCGGCGTCGATCTGCACCCGCATCGCAGCGCCGAACACGCCCGTCGACACCGGCAGTCCGTTCGCTCGCAGCACGCCGCAGAACGCCTCGTAGAAGCGGCGCCCCACGTCCGGTGGCGCGGCCGCGGTGAAGTCGGGGCGACGCCCGCGGCGCACATCGCCGTACAGCGTGAACTGCGGGACGACGAGCACGGCGCCCTGCGCCTCAGCGACGGTGTGCTGCAGCTTGCCGCTGCCGTCATCGAAGATCCGAAGCGACGCGACCTTCGCAGCCAGCCGCTCGCCGTCGATCGCCGTGTCATTCGAACCGACGCCGAGCAGGACGACGAGGCCGTGGCCGATCGATCCGGCACGCTCGCCGTTCACCTCGACCGACGCGGCGCGGACGCGTTGGATCACGCTGCGCGTCTAGATCACTCCGCTCTGCGTCTGGGCTACTCGAGCATCCACGGGTTGTCGCCGAGGACAACGGCCTCGACCTCGCTCGGGCCCAGGTGGCCGGGTGCCCAGACCGTGCGGCTCAGGCTGAGCGGCAGACGCGTGACGTAGGTCACCTTCCCGAAGCGGTAGCCGTGCTGAAAGAGGAATTGCTTGCCGTCGATCTCGATGAGCTGACGGCGATCAGTCGAGGTCGTGGGCACGCGACGAGCCTATCGGAACGCGCTCGGTCAGTCCGGCGGAAGCCCGGGATCCCCGGGATCGGTGCTGCTCGCGTTCGCGCTCGGGCGGGCGACCACGGCCGAGGCATCATTGTGCGGATGGCTCTTCGCATCGGCCGGCAAAGTCATGCCGCCGCTGAGCACGACGGCCGCGATGATTGCGAGCAGCGCCGACCTGACGACTCTCATCACCATCGTTCTCCCCATTGTCCGCGAGCACCGGTGTTCGGTATCGTGCGCTGCGATTATGAAGACTGAACCACGGGGGTCAATGCGTGGCCCCGCAGCATCGGTGTCGAATGCGGGTCAGACCTTGGGCGATCGGGTGCGCTCCGCACGCCGCGCTGCGGGTCTCAGCCAGGCGCAGCTCGCCGGCGATGAGCTCACGAAGGGATTCATCAGCCAGATCGAGTCCGGGCTCGTACGACCGTCCATCCGTTCGCTTCAGCACATCGCCCAGAAGCTCGGCCGGCCGCTCGATTACTTCATTGCCGACGAGCCGCTCGCCGCGACGAAGCGCGTCAGGTTCCACCGGCTCGCCGCGGAAGCCGCGGCCGAGCGACAGGACTGGCCCGCGACCGAAGAGCATGCCGTCGCCGGACTCGCGGTCGCGACTGACGCAGCCGAGCGCGCGACGTTCTTCCGGCTGTTCGCGAACGCGGCGCTCAACCAGGGCCGCCGCGAAGAGGCCTTCGATCGGATCGCCGAGGGGCTCGCGCTCCTCGACGTCACGCAGCAGCCGCTCGACGTCGCCCGCCTCGTGTACGTGCGCGGCCTCGCGTATGGCGATGCGGGACAGCTCGTCGCATCGACCGAGGCATTCGAGACCGTGCGTGACATCGTCGAGCGGTACGAGATCCTCGAACCGCGGCTGCGCGCGCGTGTGTCCGTCGCGCTCGGCACCACGTACCGTCGTCTCGGCCGCACTACGAAGGCGATCGCGTCGTACGAGTCGGCGCTCGCGACCGCGTCACGCGCGAATGAGCTGAAGCTCGCGGCGCAGGGATTCATGGGCATCGCCGTCTCCCACTACGACGCGGGTGATCTCGACGCCGCCATCGCGAGCTACGAGCGCGCGCTCGAGCTCTTCGAGCGGATCTCCGATACGAGCTTCGAGCTGCACGTCCGGCAGTCGCTCGCGTCGATCCACCTCCAGCAGGGGCACGTCGCGCAGGCGCGCGATCTCGCCGATCGCACGATCGTTCGCGCGGCCGAGGTGGGGGACGAGCACTGGGGCGCTGTGGCGCAGGTCGTTCGCGCTCGCGTGCTGCTCGGCGATGGCGACGCCGACGAAGCCAAGCGTGTCGCGAAGCAGGCCGAGCGCGTCCTTGGCGCGGTCGGCGACCAGATCCAGCGGGCCCACGCTTTGCGCGTCGTCGCGGCGGCGAGCGAGGCGCGCGGCGAGACCGCCGACGCGGACCGGGCGTTTAGGCAGTCCATCGAGCTGCTCTCGTCGATCGACGACCACGCCGACCTGGCCCTCGCGGCGTCCGAGTACGCGAAGGTCCTGCGCGCTCGTGGCTCGATCGACGAGGCGTTCGCGATGCTGGAGCTCGCCCACACCCGACGCTAGCTAGCATCGCCGCGTGCCACGCGAGTACGCCTCCGAAGAGAACGCCCGCGTCGCCGATCTGCTCGACGAGATCGGTGACCTCCTCGAGCTGAAGGGCGAGAACGTCTTTCGCGCGGTCACGTATCGCGCGGCAGCGCGCGAGATCCGCGACCTCCGCGAGCCCATCCGCACGATCTACGAGGCCGGCCACCTCGCGACGATCCCGAAGGTCGGGACGTCCGTGGGCGAGGCGATCGCGCAGTACCTCCAGGGCGGGAAAGCGAAGCGCCACGAGGAGCTGAAGGCTGCGGTGCCCGAAGGCCTGCTCACCCTGCTGCGGGTCAAGGGCGTCGGCCCGGCCACCGCGCGACTGATCCACCAGCACTTGAAGATCACGACCATCGACGAGCTCGAGCAGGCAGCGAAGAACGGGCAGCTGCGCGTGCTGCCGAAGATCCAGGCCAAGACCGAGGAGAACATCCTCAAATCGATCGCGTCGCTGCGGCAGCGCACCGGCCGCTCGCTCATCAATTTCGCGCGGACCGCCTCCGACCGGATGGTCGCGCACCTTCGCGAGACGGCCGGCGTGCGTGAGATCTCGGTCTGCGGCAGCCTGCGGCGGTGGAAGGAGACGATCGGGGACATCGATCTCCTAGTCGCGAGCGACGCCGCGGCGCCGATCATGGCCGCGTTCACCGGCGCGCCGAACGCGGAGCGGATCCTCGCCCAGGGCGACACGAAGTCGTCGGTCATCGTGGAGCGCGGGCTGCAGATCGACCTTCGCGTCGTACCCGCGGCGTCTTGGGGCGCGGCGCTCCTGTACTTCACCGGTTCGAAGGAGCACAACGTCCGGCTGCGCGGGTATGCCCTGCGGAAGAAGCTCCTGCTCAACGAATACGGCCTGTACCGCGTGGGCGAGGAGAAGGGCGGCGTGCCCGTCGCGTCGCGCACGGAGGAGGACATCTACGCCGCCCTCGAGATGGACTGGATCCCGCCCGAGCTTCGCGAAGATCACGGCGAGATCGATGCCGCGCTCGCGCACGCCTTGCCCGCGCTCGTGACGGTCGAGGACCTGAAGGGCGACCTGCACGCGCACTCGGATTGGACCGACGGCCGCGACACGCTCGCCGCGATGGTCCGCCGGGCCCGCGACAAGGGCTACGCATACGTCGCCATGACCGATCACTCGGTGGGGCTCGGGATGACCAACGGGCTCAATCTCGAACGGATCGCGAAACGGTCGAAGGAGATCGCGAAGCTCAATCAGGAGCTCGCGCCGTTCCGGGTGCTCATCGGGACCGAGGTCGAGATCCGCGCAGACGGACGGCTCGACTACCCCGACGACGTGCTCGCGGGCTTCGAGATCGTCACCGCGTCGATCCACTCGGCGTTCAACCAGCCGCGCGACCAGATCACCCAGCGGCTCGTCGGCGCGATGCGGCATCCCCTGGTCACCGCGATCTCGCATCCCACCGGCCGGCTCCTCGAGCGGCGCGACCCGTACGACGTCGATCTCGACGCGGTGATCGACGCCGCGGTCGCGACCGGCACGCGGCTCGAAGTGAACGGCGGACCGGAGCGCCTCGACCTTCCGGATTGGGCCGTGCGAAAGGCCGTCGAGAAGGGCGCGACGCTCGTCATCGATTCGGACGCGCACGCGGTCGAAGAGCTCGAGTGGACGGTGTACGGCGCCGCGACCGCGCGCCGTGGGTGGGCGACGGCGGAACGCGTCGGCAACACCCGCGGCCTCGACGCGGTGCTCGCGCGCAAGGTGCGATGAGCCGGGCCCGGTTCATCGTTCGCGGACTCGTCCAGGGAGTGAACTTCCGCGCGGCAGCGGCGCGCGAGGCCCAGCGCCTCGGGATCAGTGGGCGGATCTGGAATCGCGACGATGGCACGGTGGAAGCCGATGCTGCCGGCGATGATGCAGCGCTCGCGTCGTTCGAAGCGTGGCTCGAACACGGCCCGCGTCACGCCAGCGTGACGTCGGTCCAGCGCGAAGCGGTGTCCGGCGAGCCGCGCGAACGCGGCTTCTCGATCGGCTAGCGCCGCTTGCGCTTCTTCGGCTTCGGGAGGTACCTCGCGCGGCGCCGTTCGCGGATCCATGCGGCCTCCAGCGGCGGCAGCCACACGTTGTAGAGGTACACAAGGATCGCAAGGTCGATGCCGAACGCGAGCGCTGTCATGAGAAAGGGAGCCTTCGCGAGGACGAAGGCGCAGACCATGATGAGCGTGATCACGTTCACCCAGAACGCCCAGGGGCGGGCGGTGTGCTCGGCGGGCGCGACGCCGCGCACCGGCAGGTAGTACCAGACGATGTTCGCCACGAGCGCGATCCCCAGCGCGATCACCGCCGGCCAGTAGAAGCGGGACTCGCTGTTGAAGGGCTCGATGAAACGGTGGGCAAAATGCCCGAGGTCGATCGGCACGGGCTACCTATACTAGCCGCGCAAACCCCGACGGCACGAGTGATGGAGACGCATGCGTGCACTTCTTTCCGTTGATGACAAGACCGGACTGATCGCACTCGCCCACGGGCTGCAGGAGCTCGGGTGGGATCTCGTCGCGACCGACGGGACGCGCGCCGCGCTCGCGGCGGAGGGCATCACCGCCCGCCCGGTCGAGGACCTCACCGGATCGCCCGCACTGCTCGATGGCCGGGTCAAGACGCTGCATCCGAAGATCCATGGCGCCATCCTCGCCCGGCGCGCCAACGACAAGCACATGGGCGAGCTGAAGGCCCAGGGCATCGAGCCGATCGACCTCGTCGCCGCGAACCTGTACCCGTTCCGCGAGGCCGCGGCGTCCGGCGCATCGGGCGACGCGCTCCTCGAGAAGATCGACATCGGCGGCGTCACCCTGCTGCGCGCCGCGGCGAAGAACCATTCCGACGTGATCGTCCTGTCGCGCCCCGAGCGCTACGGGCCGGTCCTCGAGGAGCTCCGCGAACGCGGCTCGATCTCCGTCGAGACGCGCCGCCAGCTCGCGGCCGAGGCCTTCTCCCACACCGCCGCCTACGACGCCGCGATCGCCGCCCAGGTCGCGACCGACGCGGGGGTGCAGTTCCCGGACGAGATGACCTTGTCGCTGCGGAAGGTCCGCGACCTGCGGTACGGCGAGAACCCCCACCAGCAGGCCGCGTTCTATGCGGTGCGTGGCGAGGCCGGCGCGATGACGACGATGGAGCAGCTGCACGGCAAGGCGACGAGCTTCAACAACATGCTCGATATCAATGCCGCGTGGCGCATCGCGTCCGACTTCACCCAGCCGACCGCGGCCATCGTGAAGCACCAGAACCCCTGCGGGATCGCGTCGGACGTCGAGATCGCGAAGGCGTATCGGAGCGCGTTCCTGTGCGACTCGGTGTCCGCGTTCGGCGGCATCGTCGCGGTGAACCGGCCCGTGTCCCGCGAGCTCGCCGACGCCCTGAAGGACACGTTCTACGAGGCGATCATCGCGCCCGGGTACACCGAGGACGCGCTGCCGATCCTGAAGGAGCGGAAGAACCTCGAGATCTTCGCGGTCAAGGGCTGGGCGCCGCAGCTCCGCGGCCGCCGCGGCGACGCCCTGCTCGACTACAAGCGCGTGTCCGGCGGCATGCTCGTGCAGACGCCCGATGAATCTGTTGCCGACGAATCGAACTTCAAGGTCGTAGCCGAGCGCCACCCGACGCTCGAAGAGCTCACCGACCTCATCTTCGCGTGGCGCTGCGTGCGGCACGTCACCTCGAACGGGATCGTGCTCGCGAAGAACCTCATGAGCGTCGGCATCGGACCGGGGCAGCTCTCACGGGTGGTCGCGGTCGAAGTCGCGGTGCGCAAGGCCGGCGAGAACGCGCGGCTCGCCGTCATGTCCTCAGACGCGTACTTCCCGTTCCCGGACGGCATCGAGGTCGCGGCGCGTGCCGGCGTGACCGCCATCATCCAGCCGGGCGGCTCGATGCGCGATCAGATGATGATCGACACCGCGAACCGTCATCGCATGGCGATGCTGTTCACCGGGCGGCGCCACTTCAAGCATTAGCGCCGTCGGGCTTGCTGGAGCATGTAGTAGAAGATGCCACCGATGACCAGCACCGGCAGCAGGCTCAGCAGGACCGAGCCGATGATGCCGAAGGTCTGCGAGTCCTTCGCCAGATCGATCGTGACCCGGCGGTTGGCCGGCTGGGTGGCGTTGTAATCGACGACGATCTTCTGGAACGCGCCATTGTCGTTCGCGCCGATGTTCACCGACTCGCGCGTGCCGTCGACCTTGTCGAGCGTCCCGGTGTCGGTGTTCAGGGTGACCACCTTCACCTGCCCGCTCTGGATCTCCGAGATCGCCCTGTCGTAGGACACGATCTGGGCCGACGGGCTTTGGGCGCGGTAGGCGTACAAGAGGGCGACGCCCATCACGATGAGCAGGAGCGTGAGGATCGCGATACGGAAGATCCGTGATTCGAACGACGGCCCGGCCTGGCCGGCGGCGGGCGGTGCGACGGGCGTGACGCTCTTGCCGCAGTAGCGGCACAGGATCGCGGCGTCCTGGATCTGTTCGGCGCAGTAGGGGCAGGCGCGCATCCGCGGATTATCCGCCCGCCGCGGAGACGCTAGGCGAGGTCGAGGTAGCGGAACGCCTCCGCCTTCTCCAGTCCCCAGGCCTTGCCGGTCGCGCCCGCGAACGCGTGCATCCGCTGCGCAAGGCGCTTGAAATCGCCGATCTGGCTCTCGTGCGCCTGCAGGGCGTGGATCTTCGTCTTCATCGTCGAGGTGATGTCGAACCACATGTTCGGATCAGTCGTCCCGAACAGCAGCACGCGCGACACGCGATGGTGCGCGACGCCGTTGGTGAGCTGCTCCGGGAAGAACAGGTGATCGCGTGCGGCGATGATCCCGTCGAGCGCCGACCAGCCCGCCGCGCGGTGGTCCGGATGCATCTGGTACTCGCGCCACGGGTCCGGGCAGAACACGAGATCGGGCTTGTGAACGCGGATCACCTTGCAGACCTCGGCTCGCACGTCCATCCGGACCTCGAGCTCGCCGTCGCCGTGGCGCAGGAACACGAATTCCGACGCGCCCGCCCGGCGGCCGGCCTCCTGCTGTTCCTTCTCGCGGATGGCGGCGATCCGCTCCGCGGTCATCTTCGCGTCGTGCGTGCCTTTGTTCCCGCTCGTGAGCAGGCAGTACGTGACGTGCACGCCCTGCGCGGTCCACAGCGCGATCGTGCCGGAGCAGCCGAAGTCCACGTCGTCGGGATGCGCGAAGATCGCCATCGCGCGGCGGGGGAGCTCGAACGCGTCGGCCATCAGACCTCCACTCGCTGCATGAGGTCCGCGTACAGCGCGGCCACCGCCTCGCCGACACGATGCCACGAATACGCCTTGGCCCGCTCACGCGCACCCGCGGCCAGCCTGAGTCGGAGCGCGTGGTCGAGCAGCACGCGGGCCATCGCGTCGGCGAGCGCGGCGTCGTCACCCGCGGGCACGAGCAGCCCGGACACGTCGTTCTCGATGACTGTCTGCAGGCCACCGACGCGCGTGCCGACGACCGGCGTCCCGCAGGCCATCGACTCGAGGGCCACGAGGCCGAACGATTCGGTGAGGGAGGGGACTGCACACAGATCCGCGGCGTTGTAGAAGATCGCAAGGCGCGGTTGGTCCTGTGAGCCGACGAAGTCGACCGTGTCCTCGAGCCGGTGCTCGTGCACGAGGCGCCGGAGCTCGACGATCTTGTCGGTCTCGGCCTCGCCGTCCTCCGCGTCGAGTGCGCCGCCGACCACGAGGAGGCAGATCTCGTCGCGGAGCTCCGGGTACGCCCGGAAGATGATGCCGATCGCGCGCAGCAGCACGTCGATCCCTTTGATCTGCTCGATCCGACCGACGAAGAGCACCAGCCGCTCGCATTCGTCACGACCGAGTGCGCGCCGGGCGTCAGCCTGGCGCACCGGATGGAAGATGTCCGGGTCGACGCCGCAGGGGATGATCCGCAGCTTTCCCGCATCGGCCGCGTACAGCTCTTCGAGCTCGGCGGCCTCGATCTCGCTCGCCACGACGACCGCGGCGGATTCCTGCACCGCGCGGCGCTCGATCGTGATGCGTACGTCGCTCTCCGCGTCGACGTCCTCGTCCATGACCTCGCGCTTCACGAGGCCCAGCGTGTGGAACATCTGGATCCGCGGCACGCCCCACTTCGGGGCGAGCACCCGCGCGACTTCGGCTGACAGCCAGTAATGCGCGTGGATGACGTCGTACCGGAGGTCGTGCTCCTTCACGTACGCGTCGACCCCCGCCGTGAATTCGTCAAGCCGGTCATAGACCTCCATCTTCGGCAGGTAGGTCACGGGCCCGGACTCGATGTGGATGACCCGGGCACCCGGTGCGATGTCTTGGATCTTTGGATGGTCGTGCTCGCGCTGGCGGGTGAAGACATCGACGTCGATGCCGCGACGGGCGAGATCGCGAGCGAGCTCGCGGATGTACAGGTTCATGCCGCCGGAATCACGCCCGCCGAGCTTCGCCATGGGGCACGCGTGCAC
>DASYVN010000210.1:0-44629 GCA_035937095.1 Candidatus Limnocylindria bacterium | reverse complement strand
CGGCACCCGCGCGGTCCACGACAGCGCGCCGGCCGATCTTCGCGGCACGGTGAGCTCCGGCGACCCCAGCGGCACCCGCGCGGTCCACGACAGCGCGCCGGCCGATCTTCGCGGCACGGTGAGCTCCGGCGACCCCGGCGGCACCCGCGCGGTCCACGACAGCGAGCCGACCGACCTGCGTGCGGCAGCGACGACCGGCGACGTGAGCGGCATCCGTGCGACCCACGACAGCGCTCCGTTCGGCACCCCGGGAACTTCGGCGATCGAAGACCCCAACTCAACGGAATTCGCGGCGGCCCAGAGCACCGGCTCCGACCTGTCCGGCACTCGTGCGGTCCACGACAGCGAGCCGTTCGCGGGCAACGCGGCGATCAACGACAGCGTCGCGGCGGCGAACGCCGGCCGCGGCGGATCCCTCACCGGCGACATGTCCAGCGCGCGTGCGGTCAACGACAGCGAGCCGTTCGCCGGCAATGCGGCGATCAACGACAGCGTCGCGGCGGCGAACGCCGGGCGCGGCGGATCCCTCACCGGCGACATGTCCGGCGGCGGCGCCGCAGCGGCGCAAGACCCGTATTCCGGCACCTACCAGGGTGTCTCGCCGGACTTCCAAGCCGGCATGAACCAGGCTGCAGCGAGTGGCAGCGAAGGCTCTGGCACGGCGATGATCTCGGCCGACGACAACCTCGCGGTCTCGAGCCACATGGCCGACGCAGGCACGGCGGACGCGGTCCGCGCGATCAACGACATCGCACCGTTCGAGGGCAACGTCAACGCGGCCGCAGCGAGCGGCAGCGAATTCCTTGGCGGCGACGCCCGCCTCGATCCCGGCACGGACTCGGCACATGGCTTCGTCCCGAGCGATTCGGCCGACGTGCAGCACGAGCTGCTCGACGGCGGCGACCACGGCAACGCCCTCGGCAACACCGGCGGCGGCCACCCCAGCTAGTCGGTCAGCGCACTCTCTACGTCCACGGAGGCGGCCCCGAAAGGGGCCGCTTTCCGCGCTTAGTACCGGATCCCGCTCTGGAGGAGCGCGCGGTCCTTCAACTGGATGTTGCGCCGGCCGATCTTGATCGCGCCGCGATCCTCCAGATCCGCGAGCACGCGGTTGACCGAGACGCGCGTCGCGCCCACGAACCCCGCGAGATCCTCCTGCGTGAGGTCGACCTGCTCGCCCCCTGACGCGTCCGCGAGATCGAGCAGGCACTTCGCCACCCGTCCAGGCAGGTCGAGGAACACGAGGTCCTCCACGTGTCCGGTGCTGTGCCGCACCGTCTTCACGAGCAGCGCCAACATCCGGCGCATCGCGTCGGGATTGCGCTCGAGCGTCGAGATGAAATCCTGGCTCGCAAGCACGAGCGTGTGCGTCTCGGTGAGGGCAGTGACCGTCGCCGACCGCGAGCCTTCGTCGAAGAGCGCGAGCTCGCCGAACACGTCGCCACCGCGTTCCAGAGCGACCACGACCTCGTGGCCTTGCTCGTCTGGCACGGAGACCTTCACCGTGCCCGACGTGATGAGGAACACCTGGCCGGCTGGATCGTCCCGGTGGAACACGACCTCGTCGCGGGCGAATTGCCGCGGGCGCATCTTCGAGGCGAGCGCCAGCCGGTCCTGAGCACCCAGGCAGGCGAAGAGCGGGCTCTCCGAGAGGAAATCGGCGATGTCGGCGGCTTCCACGTCCGCTGAATAGTGCCGCTCGGCGTCAAGCGGCAGGGATCGTGATCGTGAAGGTCGAACCGCGGCCCGGCTCGGAGGAGAGGTTGATGGCGCCGCCCATCAGCCGCACCAGCCGGCGCGCGAGCGCGAGCCCGAGGCCGGTGCCCTGCTGGGCCCCGGAGTATCCGCTGTCGTTGCGGGTGAAATCGTCGGCTATCCGGGCCTGGTCCTGCGGCGCGATGCCCACGCCGGTGTCGCGCACCAGCGCGTTCGCCAGCGGGGCATCGCCTTCGAGATCGCGACGCGCGGGGCGCGTACGCGAATGCCGCCTAGGGACCTCCGACGAGCTCCAGGAAGCGCGGCTTCACCTCGGTCATCGTCCGCTCGATCGTCTCGCGGTCATACGGCGGGGACATCCCGAACAGGAAGCCCTTGACCCCGACCTTGTGGTACTCGACGAGCTTCTTCGCGATGTCGTCGGGCTTGCCGAGGTTCGCCGGCCGGTTGGGCGCCTCGACCTTGTTCCGCGCCGCGACCTCGCGCATCCGCTTATCGACCGTGTTGAGGTCGTCGCGGACCAGGATCGAGCCACCCGCCGTCGGCGCGATCTCGTCGCAGTCGCGGCCGACGTCCGCGCAGTGCTTCGTGAGGACCTCGAGCTTGTGCTTGATCACGGCCGCGGTCCCGAAGCCGTGCCACCAGTCGGCGTAACGCGCGGTGATCTTGAGCGTCACCTGCTCGCCGCCGCCGCCGATGAGGATCGGCAGGCGCTTCTGAATCGGGCGGGTGCCGAGCGTCGCGTTCTCGAGCTGGTAGTACTTGCCTTGGTACGTCACGTTGCCCGTGTCGAGCAGCCCGCGGACGACGCGCGTCGCCTCGCGCAGCTTCGCGAGCCGGATCGCCGGAGTGTCGAAGTCGATGCCGTACATCTTGTGCTCGTGCTCGTTCCACGCGGCTCCGATCCCGAGGACCGCGCGGCCGTTCGTGATGTTGTCTAGCGTCGCCGCCATGTTGGCGAGCACCGCGGGGTGGCGGTACGTGTTCCCCGAAACGAGCATCCCGATCTGCAGCTTCTTGGTGATCGCGCCGAAGGCCGCAAGCACCTGCCAGCCTTCGAGGTTCGGTCCGGTGCGGTCGCCCATGAGCGGGACGAAGTGATCCCAGGTCATGAGGACATCCCAGCCCGCCTGCTCGGCGAAGAGCCCGGCCTCGCGCATCTCGTCCCAGGTCGTGTATTGCGGGTGTAGCTGCAGGCCGAAGAAGGTCATTGGTCGCGTCCGAGCGTATAGTCCGATCGCCGATGGCGCTCACCCAGGATCGCACCGACGTCGCGAAAGTCCTGGCGGACACGAAGAAGCACGTCCTCGTGAACTGGTCCGCGCAGGGAAATATTTCGCCCCTCGTCATCACCGGAGCCGACGGCGTCTGGCTCCATTCCGGTGACCGCCGGATCCTCGACTTCAGCTCCGAGCTCGTGAACTCGAACCTCGGCCACGGCCATCCGCGCGTCGTTCGCGCGATCCAGGAGCAGGCCGCGACCCTCAACTACGTCACTCCCGCGTTCACCACCGAGGCGCAGGCGACGCTCGCCCGACGGCTCGCCGACATCGCCCCCGGCGACCTGACGAAGACGATCTTCACGACCGGCGGCACCGAGGCCAATGAGAACGCGATCAAGCTCGCGCGCCTCTACACCGGCCGTCACAAGATCCTCACCCAGTGGCGGAGCTTCCACGGGCAGACCCAGGGCGCGATGACGCTCGGTGGCGATAACCGCCGCTGGGCGAACGAGCCGGGCATCCCCGGTGTCGTGCACTTCCTCAACCCCGATCCGTATCGGTCCGTGTTCGGGAGTGACGCCCAGAAGGCGCTCGCGCACGTCGAAGAGGTCATCTGGTATGAGGGGCCGCAGTACATCGCGGCGATCCTCGTCGAGCCCATCGTCGGGACGTCCGGGCTGCTCGTCCCGCCCGACGGATTCCTCCAGGGCCTGCGGACCCTCTGCGACAAGTACGGCATCGTCCTTGTCTTCGATGAGGTCATGACTGGCTTCGGGCGCACTGGGAAGTGGTTCGCGTCCGAGCACTGGAACACGGTGCCGGACATCATGACCTTCGCGAAGGGCGTGAACTCCGGCTACGTCCCGCTGGGCGGCGCAATCGTGGACGAGAAGATCGCAAAGCACTTCGACGACAACGTGTACTGGGGCGGCCTCACATACAGCGGCCACGCCCTCGCGTGCGCGGCCGGCGTGGCGACCATCGAGACCTACGAGAGCGAGGGGCTCATCGCCAACTCCGCGCGGTTGGGCGAGCTCCTCGGCCGGGAGCTCAAGGCACTTGCCGCGAAGCACCCGTCCATCGGCGACGTCCGCGGTCGCGGTCTCTTCTGGGGTATCGAGCTCGTGAAGGACCGCGGCACGAAGGAGATGCTCGAGCAGTGGAACGGACCATCAAGCGCGCTCGCCAACGCCCTCAGGGGGGAGCTCATGAAGCGGAATGTCTACGTGTTCTGCCGCTGGAACATGCTGTTTGCCGCCCCGCCGCTCATCGTCACCGAGGAAGAGCTGCGCATCGGCGTCAAGGCCATCGACGAGGTACTCGAGGTCGCGGATCGCTTCGCGGCGACCGGCAAGCTCGCATAGCCCTGGGTCCCCGCCCGCACTGGGGCATCAACCTTCCGGCGCAGCACACGACGTGGCCGGAGCTTCGCGACACCGCCGCGCTCGTCGACCGGCTCGGCTTCGACTCGCTGTTCACCTGGGATCACTTTGTCCCGCTCGACGGTGATCCGAAGGGTCCGATGTTCGAGGCCTGGGAGCTCCTCGCGGCCTGGGGCGCGCTCACCTCGCGCGTGCGGCTCGGGACGCTCGTCACCGGCAACACGTACCGCCACCCGCCGGTGCTCGCGAAGATGGTCACGACCCTCGACCACGTGACCAACGGGCGCGCCATCCTCGGGCTCGGCGCGGCGTGGCACGAGGGCGAGCACGCGATGTACGGGCTGCGGTTCCCGTCCACCGGCGGGCGTCTCGCCCGGATGGACGAAGCGGCGCGGGTGCTGCGCCTTCTGCTGGACGAGCCGGTCGCGAGCTTCGCGGGCAAGCACTATCAGCTCACGGACGCGGTCGCCGAGCCGAAGCCGATACAGAAGCGCCTGCCGATGCTCATCGGCGGCGGCGGCGAGCAGAAGACCCTCCGCACCGTCGCGAAGTACGCGGACTACTGGCACGGCCACGGGACGCCTGAAGTCATCAAGCACAAGCTCGAGGTGCTTGCGGGCCATTGCGCCGAGGCCGGGCGCAACGTCAACGACATCACGCCGCTTACGACCGTCCGGCCGGACCTGGTCCTCCGCGACAACGTCCGCGACGTCGAGGCACAGCTCGAGCGCGTGCGGGCGCGATCCAGGAGCGTCGAGCCGGTGCGGATGAACCCGATCCACACGGTCGACGCGCTTGTCGAGCGATGTGCCGCGCTGTGGCAGGCCGGCGCGCGCGGATTCATCCTGTATGTCAAGGCGCCGTTCGATCACGAGACGATCGAGCGCATCGCCACCGAGGTCCGGCCGAAGCTCGAGGAAGCGATCGCATGACCGTCGCGGTCCGCGCGGCCACGCTCATCGACGGTACCGGCGCGGACCCGGTCCGCGGGCGGTTCGTGGTCATCGAGGATGGGGTCATCCAGCGCATCGCGAAGGACGCGCCGAAGGACGCAGAGGTCATCGACGCCGGCGAGCTCACGATCCTGCCCGGCTTCATCGACTGTCACGTGCACCTCGCGATCGGCCAGGAGAACATCCAGCAGCGGCTCCTCACGCCGTTGAGCCTCAATACCGCGCTGGCCCTCGTCCACGCGCGCGAGACGCTCGATGCCGGCTTCACCACGGTGCGCGACGCCGGGCTCACGACCCGCGGCGTGAAGATGGCCGTCGAACGGGGGCTCTTCCCGGGTCCGCGGATGCGCATCGCGGTCTCGCCGCTGTCGCAGACCGGCGGGCACGGCGATTCGATGACCCCGTCCGGCGTGAACATGTGGCCTGGCGATCCGGAGCGGCCGAACGGTGTCGTCGACGGGATCGAGGGCGTCCGTCGAGCGAGCCGCGAGGTGCTGCGCGCGGGGGCCGACCAGATCAAGATCATGACCTCAGGCGGCGTGCTCTCGCCGAATGACGAGCCCGGCGCGACGGGCTTCTCGCCGGAGGAGATCGCCGCGGTCGTGTACGAGGCCCACGCCTCGGGCAAGACCGTGATGTCGCACGCGCAGGCGACGCAGGGCATCAAGAACGCCGTACTCGCGGGCGTCGAATCGATCGAGCACGGCATCTACCTCGACGAGGAGGCCTGCGCCGAGATGAAGAAGCGAGGCACGTATCTCGTGGCGACGCTCATCGCGCCGCTCTGGGTGCTCCGCCGCGCCGAGAAGGATCCGTCGTCCATCCCGCCGTACGCGGTGCGAAAGGCGAAGGAGGTCGTCGAGGTCCACCGCCGCTCGTTCCGAATGGCCGTCGACAAGGGCCTGAAGATCGCGATGGGCACCGACAGCGGCGTCGGCCCGCACGGGACGAACGCGGAGGAGATCGCGCTCATGGTCGAGAACGGCATGACCCCGATGCAGGCGCTCGTCGCGACGACTAAGACGGCAGCCGAGTGTGCGCGCGTCGACAAGCTGGTGGGCACGATCGAACCGGGCAAGCGCGCCGATCTCGTGGGCGTGCGCGGCCATCCGCTCGAGAACATCGCGTTGTTCAAGGATCAGAGCTGCGTCGCGTTCGTCATGAAGGACGGCGCGATCCACAGGCGGAGCTAGTGCAGCACTGGCGTCCGCCCGAGGGCTGGCGGCGCATCACGACCCTCGATTCGCACGCCGCGGGCGAGCCGCTTCGCATCATCACCGGGGGCATCGATCCGATCCCCGGCAAGACGATCCTCGAGAAACGGCGCTACGCGCGCGAGCATCTCGACGGACTGCGGCGGGCCATCGTGTTCGAGCCGCGCGGGCACGCGGACATGTACGGTGCCATCCCGACCGAGCCCGTGACGTCCGACGGCGACCTCGGCGTCCTCTTCATGCACAACGAGGGCTGGAGCACGATGTGCGGCCACGGGATCATCGCCCTGACCACCGCCCTCCTCGAGACCGGCGAGCGCACCGGCGACGTTGTGCGGTACGACGCGCCGCCGGGCCGGGTGACCGCACGGGCCACCCGCGACGGCGCACGCGTGCGCGAGGTCGCGTTCGAGAACGTGCCGTCGTTCGTGGCCGCGCTCGACGAGACCGTCGATGTCGAGGGGCTCGGCGAGGTCCGCTACGACCTGGCGTTCGGCGGCGCGTTCTACGCGTTCGTCGACGCCGACGCGCTCGGCATCCCGCTCGACGCAGGCGGCTTCCGTCAGTGCATCGATGTCGGGATGCGCATCAAGCGCGCGGTCATGGCGAGCCGACCCGTGCAGCACCCCGAGGCACCGGACTCCGCGGATCTCTCCTTCTTGTACGGGACGATCCTCACCGGGCGGGCCCACGGGCCTGGCGCGGACTCGCGGAACGTCTGCGTATTTGCGGAGGGCGAGGTCGATCGGTCGCCCACCGGCACCGGCGTGAGCGCGCGCGTCGCGATCGAGCACGCCCGCGGCCGTCTCGGTAAGGGCGCGAGCTTCACCGTCGAGAGCATCATCGGCACCCGGTTCCGCGGTCGCGCCTTGCGGGCGGCGAAGGTGGGTCCGTACGAGGCCGTCGTGCCGGAGGTCGCGGGCTCCGCGTGGACCGTCGGTCGCTCGGAGCTCTGGATCGCTCCCGATGATCCGCTGCGCGAGGGTTTCGTCCTCCGCTAGGCCGTCGCGCGCGCGGCCAGTCCGCGAAGCTTCGGGATGACATCTCGGCCGTACGCCTCGAGCTGCCGCTCTTCGTCGCCGCTCATGAGGTACAGGTTGAACTGCGACATCCCGGCCTCGGCGAGCGCGTGCAGCTTCTCGACCTGCTCGGCGACCTCGCCGGTGACGCAGAACCGGTCCACCGACTCGTCGTCGACGAAGCCGGCGTTCGACGAGCCCGACTCGGCGTGGTGCTTGTAGTCGTAGCCCGGCCGGTTGCGCACGTAGCTCGTGAGATCCGCCGGCAGGCCCTGCTCGCCGTAGCGGCGCACGAGGTCGACGACGTGGTTGCTCACGAGGGCGGGGAACCAGCGCACCCGCTCGCGCACGTCCGCCTTGCGGCCCACGTGCGCGGGCGCCGCGACCATGACTCGAACCTCGCTCGCGTCCCTTTTAGCGGCGCGGGTGCCCTCGCGCAGCAGGCCGACGCACCAGCGCACGAGGCTCGGGTCGGCGATCTGGATGACCGCACCGTCGGCGATGCGGCCGGTGATCGCGAGCGCCTTCGGTCCGTACCCGGCGATCCACACCGGGAGGTCGTACGGCTCGGCCCAGTCGAGCTTGAGATCGGTGCCGTCGTACGTCACCGCGCGACCTTCGCAGAGATCGCGGATCGCGAGCGTCGCCGCCTCCAGATCCGCGAGGGTCGTCGGCTTCTTGCCGAGCACGCGGCGGGCGGAGTCGCCGCGGCCGATGCCGAGGTCCATCCGGCCCTTGGACAGGATCTGTAGCACCGCGAGCGTGCTTGCGGTGACCGATGGCTCACGCGTCGCGGGGTTCGTGACGCATGTCCCGAGCCGGAGCCTCGTGCTGTTCTGGGCCATGAGGGTCAGAAGCACGTACGGCTCCTTCCACAGCACATGGCTGTCGAAGACCCAGCCGTGGGTGAAGCCGCACTGCTCCGCGAGCTTCGTCAGCGAGACGACGCGCTCGAGCGGATGGTCGGGCTTGAGGGTGAAGCCGAACTCCATTGAGGCGGCGAGTCTACTTTTCACCGCGGCCGTACGGCCGCGTCCGCCGCAGGCGCTCTTACGCGTGCCACGCCACAGTGCGTTCGGCGGTGAGCCTGATCACGAGGTTTCCGGCGAGCGGGAGGTCGTCGTACTGCGGGTACTTCGCGGTGAGCAGGATGAGCGCCTCGTCGCGCTCCACTCCGGCCTCGAGCACCACGGCCGGACCCTCGACCAGCACGTAGGCGAGATTCTTCCAGTCCTCGCTCCAGCGATCGACGACAAGCGAGGCCCGGCCGGTCTCGGTGATGTTGCGGACGCGCCGAAGGAGCATCGTCCGCTTCGGCTTCCCGTCGATCGCGGTGTAGATGTACGGAGGCAGCCACGCGAAACACACGGGAACCACGTGCGGGCGGCCATCGCGGCTCGCGGTGGCGAGATGGCCGAGGCGCGCGGTGGCAAGCAGGTCCTCGTTCAGATGCGTTTCCGCAGGCGCGGCAGGACCTCCGACGCGTACTGGGCCATCGCGCGCTCCTGGTCCTTGCCCGGGAAATGGAAGACCAGGTGGGTGAAGCCGAGTGCCACGTACGGCTCGATCTGGGCGACGCACTCGTCGGGATCGTTCGTGACGATGAACCGCCTGTGGGCGCTGTCGGCGGCACCGGCGGCGCGGCGCTCCATCTCGCGAGGGTCCTCGACACCGGCCTTGTCCTCGGCCGGGAGCGCGAGCGCGGCCCACTCGCGCGTGTCGGCGAGCGCGCGGTCGCGGTCGGAGTCGAAGCTCACCTTGATCTCGATCATCTTCTCGATGTGCGCGGCATTCCGACCGGATTCGCGCGCACCCTTCTCGAGATTCGGGAGCAGGACGTCGCGGTACAGTTCGATGCCCTTCCCGCTCGTGCAGATGAAGCCGTCGCCGAGCTTCCCGACCTGTTCCGCGGCCTTCGGGCCCGCGGCCGCGATGAAGATCGGCACCCGCTCGTTCGGCTTGTCGAAGATCTTCGCCGCCTCGGTACGGTAATGCTTCCCCTTCCAGGTGACGTAGTCGTCGGACCAGAGCTCCTTGATCAGCGCCACCGCCTCACCGAGCCGCTGCAGCCGTTCGCCGGGCGCTGGCCACTCGTGACCGGTGACCGGCGTCTCGTTCATCGACTCGCCGCTTCCGACGCCGAGGAACACCCGGCCGGGGAACAGCACCCCGAGGGTCGCGAAGGCTTGCGCGACGATCGCCGGGTGGTACCGGAACGTCGGCGTGACGACGCTCGTTCCGAGGCGCGCCCGGGTCGTGCGTGCGCCCATCGCGCCCAGCCAGGCGAACGAGAACGGCGCGTGGCCGTCGGTGTCCTTCCACGGATGGAAGTGGTCGCTGACCACGATGCTGTCGAAGCCGTGTTTCTCGGCGGCGATGCCGTAGTCGAGCAGCTCGCGCGGGCCGAACTGTTCGGCCGATGCTTTCCAACCGAGGGTGAGCACGCCTCCACGCTATCAGCGAAACTTTCAGGCGGTGTCCGACGTCATGCTCATCCCCATCGACGGACTTCCCGAGATCAAGCCGGGCGACGACCTCGCCGTGATGCTCGTCGGCGCGCTTCGGGCCGATGATCGTTCGTTCGAGGCGGGTGACGTGCTCGCGCTCGCGCAGAAGGTCGTGTCGAAATCCGAAGGGCGCATCCGCAAGCTCGCGGACGTCGTGCCCGGGGCCGAGGCCAAGCGCATGGCCGCCGAATCCGGGAAGGACGCGAGGAGCCTGCAAGCCGTCCTGGACGAGACCGCGCGCATCGTCCGGTGGCAGCGCGGCGTGCTCATCGTCGAGACAAAGCATGGCTTCGTCTGCGCGAACGCCGGCGTGGACCACTCGAACGCCGGCGCGCCGGACACACTCATCCTCCTGCCGGTCGATCCGGACGCCTCGGCGGCGCGCATCCGCGCGGGCATCACGAAGGCGACCGGGGTCGACGTCCCGGTCGTGATCACAGACACCTTCGGCCGCGCCTGGCGCGAAGGCCACATGAACGTCGCGATCGGCATCAGCGGGCTCCCTGCGCTCCGCCGCTACATCGGCGAGTTCGATCCCGACGGGTACGAGATGCGCGTCACCGAGATCGCGATTGCCGACGAGATCGCCGCCGCGACCGAGCTCGTAATGGGGAAGCTCGATCGGCGTCCCGCGGCGATCGTGCGCGGACTTCCGCTCCCCGAAGGCAGCGAGACCGCGCGCACGTACGTGCGCCCGCACGACAAGGACATGTTCCGCTAGGAAAGGAAAGGCCCCCAGTCTTGCGACCGGAGGTCTTCCTCCTAGATCAGCTCGACCCTCGGGTCTAGTACCGCGCTCCGCGCGAGGCCGACGGCCGCACCTGCTCGAAGCAGGAGCTGCAGTACACCGGCTTGTCGCCACGGGGCTGGAACGGAACGCGTGCCTCACCGCCGCAGTTGCTGCAGGTCGCGGTGAAGAACTCGCGCGGGCCGCCCATGCCACGGCCACCGCCGTACATGCTGCCACCCGCACCGCCACCGGTCGACCGGCGTGCCGCGCGGCACGACGGGCACCGACCCGGCTCGTTCACGAGACCACGGGACTGGTAGAACTCCTGCTCTCCCGCGGTCCAGATGAATTCCTGACCGCAGTCCTTGCAGGTCAGGGTCTTATCAGAGAAGCTCACTGTGAAGCTTCCTCCCTTTTGTTTGCTGGCTTCTCGAGCCGCGCTCGGTCGCGGGAGGACTGCCTCACTCGACGCTCGCGTTGATAGCTCTTGTCGCCGCTACCCTCCTTTGGAGGGCGGCAAGAATGTACCAGCGGGGCTGTCCGGGGGGAAGACCTCGCCAAGCCAATCGTCGTACCACTGGCCGCTGCGGAATCCGTAACGCTTCATCAGGCCCATCTGCCGGTAGCCCGCTTTCTCGTTCGCGCGGCGGCTGCCGCGGTTCCGTACCGAGATCCAGTTGTGCACACGGTGGAGACGCATTTCCCGCCAGGCGAATTCGGTCCGGAGCCGTATCGCCTCCGACGCGATGCCGCGACCGTACAGATCGCTCCGGCCGATAAAGATCCCGCTCTCGCAGTCGCGCGCGACCCAGTCGATGTCGAAGAGTCCGGTGAAGCCGACGGTCTCGTTCTCGTACGCGATCGACCAGTTGACGGTGGTCGCGTCGTCAGCGTCCTTCTTGTGCCGCTCCTCGAAGGCCTCGTCGCGGAAGTCGGCGATTCGCCCGCCCCAGAACCGCGACGTCTCGGGCTCCAGCATCCAGCCGACGACGATCCTGTGGTCGCCGAGCGTCGGCACGCGGAGCGATACGCCGTTCTTGCCCTCGAGACGCGGTCCGAACATTTCTTTACCGTTCCGTTTCTTCACCGAGCGGCGGGTACTCGCGCTCGTCCGGCCAGCGCTCGTTCCAGATGTCGCGCTCCATCTGATAGAAGTACTGGTCGACGTACGCGCCGTCGCGGTAGTACACGGCGTGTCCGTGGCCGAAGCGAACGTACCCGAGCCGTTCGAGGATGCGCTGCCGCCCGGCGTCGTCCGCGGCGACCCGATCGATGACCGCGAGCCGCATGTTCATGAAGTCGAAGGCCCAGCGATGCAGGGTGAGCGCGGCGTCCCAGCCGTATCCCTTGCGCTCGTGCGCGGGATCGATGACGAACTGGTCGATCCCGATGCTGTCCGCGTGTGGCGCGCCGTCGAAGCGGATCCGCGCGTAGCCCACGAGCTCGTCGCCGGCCTGGCCGGCGCCGCTAGCACGAATCGACCAAAGCACGCTCGACTTGTCCTTCGCCTGCTCCGTCCACCGCTCCTTCCAGGTCGCGGTCGCGGCAGGCTCGTGCCAGCGGCCGACCGGTCCGGCGCGCCGGACGCGCATGTCGGCCGCCCAGCGCTTGTGTGCGTCCAGATCCGCGTCCGACGGCACGCGAAGCGTCGTCTTCTTGCCGCGGACCGTCCCACCGAACATGCGGTGAGTTTAGGTAGCGGCGGGAAGGTGGATGGCGAACTCCGCGCCGCCGCCTGGCGCGTTGCGCGCGTCGATCGATCCGCCGTGGGCTTGGGCGATGGCCTGCGCGATCGCGAGCCCGAGGCCCGAGCCGGCCCGCGCGGCCGCGTTGTCCCCACGCCAGAACCGCGCGAACAGCTTGCGCTCCGTGCCCGGCGGCAGGCCGGTCCCCTGATCGCGCACGTGGACGATCACCTCGCCGTCCCGCCGCTCCCCGTTCACGTGGACCGTCGCGCCGCGCGGCGAATGCTTCACCGCGTTGTCGAGCACGTTGATGAACAGCTGCGCGAGCCGGTCCGGATCGCCCATGACTGGGAGCACGCCGGCCTGCACGTCGAACGAGACGCCGGCCTCGCGCGCCTGGACGTCGAGCGCCGCGACCGCGCCGCGCAGCAGATCCGCCGCGCCGACCTCCTCGTGGGCGAGCCGCTGCACGCCGGCCTCGAGCTTCGCGACCTGCAACAGCCCCTCGACCATCCGCACCAGCCGACGCGATTCGCGCTGGATGATCTCGGCGGCGCGCGGCACGCCGTCGCCGCGGGCCTCGCCTTCGGCGATGGCCTGCGCGAATCCGTGGATCGACGTGAGCGGCGTCCGGAGCTCGTGTGAGATGTCGGCCAGGAACGCTTGCTCGCTCGCACGGGCGCGTTCGATCTCGCCGGCCATCTCGTTGAACGCACCTCCGAGCGCCTGCACCTCCGTCGGTCCCGCGAGCGGGACCCGCGCGGTGTGATCAGAGCCGAACGCGCGCACGCCGCCGACGAGCCGGCGCAGCGGGCTGGTGATCGTGCGGGCGAGGAGGCCCGCGACGACGAGCGCGAAGCCAGCCGCGATGATGCCCGCGATCACGAGCGACGGAAGCAGCGCGCGGATCACGTCGGCGAACACGGCGCGTGGTCGCGCGACGACGATGAGCCCCTGCCCACCCGCGCCGAGGGCGGCCGTGCGGAGCTGCTGCTGGAGGAAGATCCAGACCTCACCGTTCTGGTCGATGAACTGACCGATACCGTTCGCGTCCACGGCCGGGAGACGCGTGTTCACCATCGTGCCGTCGCTATCGAGCAGCACGCGCCGTTGCGCGTTGTTCGCGGTCGGATTGTTGCCCGGGCTCACGATGAGCACGCGCGCGTTCGCCGCCTGCACCTGCTCTGCGAGGCTCGCGATGGCGTCGCGCGGCTGCACGCCGTTGCGAACGGCGGTCTGGATCGCGGTCTGGAACGGTGCGGCCAGCTCCTGCAGCCGGATCCGCGTGACGTCGTTCTCGTACTTGAACAGGAGGCCACCGATTGCGAGACCCGCCACGAGCAGGCCGACCGCGACGACCGCGAGATACGAGAGGAACAGGCGCCCGCCGATGCTGCGGAGCGGATCCATCCTGCTCAAGCTCGGGCCTTCAGACGGGCGGGGCGAGCTTGTATCGGCTTCGCCTCACAACCGTGGTTCGTCCTCCTGCGGGAGCTTCGCTTCCTCGGTCGGCCTCACTAGCTTGTAACCGACGCCCCAGACGGTCTCGATCTTCGCCTTCGCGCCGTTCAGCTTGTCGCGCAGCTGCTTCACGTGGACGTCCACCGTCCGCGTCTCGCCGGGGAACGCGAAGCCCCAGACGTTCTCGAGGAGCTTGTCGCGCGTGAGGACGATGCCCGGCTGCCGGCAGAAGGCTTCGAGGAGCTCGAACTCCTTCGCGCGAAGCGACACCTGCTGGCCATCGACCGTCACTTCGTGTTTGGCGGGATCGAGCGTGAGGTTCCCGATCTCGAGCGGCCGCGTCCCGCCGCTGCCGGTCGCGCGGCGGATGACCGCGTTCACCCGGGCGACCAGCTCGCGCGGGTTGAACGGCTTCGTCAGGTAGTCGTCGAGACCGGCGTCGAGCCCCGCGACCTTCTGCACGTCTTCGGCGCGCGCGGTGAGGGCCACGACGGGAGCGTCATGCATCCGGCGAAGCTCGGCGAACAGCTCGAGGCCGTCAGCGTCGGGCAGCCCGAGATCGAGCACGACGCACGCCGGCGCGCCGCGCCGGAAGGCATCGCGCGCCGCCGCGGCGGTCGCGCAGTGCTCGACGATGAAGCCGGCGTTCTTGAGATACAGGGTGACGAGCTCGGCGACCGATGGATCGTCCTCGATCATCACGACACGCGTGCCGCTCACGGGTCGAATGCTAGGGCGGTGCTAGACGGCGACCGCCAGTGGGTGGGTGAGCGCGTCAGCCACGGCTTGCACCTGACGCGCCGAGGTCTCCGATCGCACAGCGCGCGAGCGGATCCGCTCGGCGAGAGCATCCACGCCGCACACGACCGGGACAGGCGAGCTCGCGCAGTCATCGCCGGTGCCGCGCTCGAGAAGAACGTACGCGTCGACGTTCGTGCGGATGTGACCGCCGCCGGAGATGTCGGTCCGCACGCGTGTCGCGTTGTCGCGCGCGTGGCGCGACGGAGAGTCGGCGAGGTGGTGAACTCCCTGCGCTTCGACGCGATGCCAGCCGTCGTTGTAGCAACCGAAGACGGCGTCTTCGCCAAGCGGCTCGATCGCGAAGATGCCGGACGGCCCCACGACCACGACGGGCACGACGGGACCGCCGTCACGCGGCGGGTATTCGGTGAGCACGACGTACTGGGGGCCGAGCGCGGTCGTCAGCTTGTCCGCGACCCGCTCCGCGAGCTGGCCGCCGTCGCGGGCACCAAGTGCGCGAATGCATTCGCGGACGGAGAGGAACAGCGGCGGGAGCGTCAGCACGTAGAACAGCGGGCCAGCCAGCTCCTTCGCCACGGCTGCCGTGCCGAGCGCGAGAGCCAGCCAGAAGCACGCGGCGCGCAGATTGCGCCGCCAACGCACCGGTCGTGTCGCCCTGGAAGCAAGGATCGCCACGAAGTCACTCCCTATTACGTTCGCCGCCCGCTGGTGAGGTCTCGATGCTCGCCGTCGGCCCGCGAGGGGACAAGTAGGAGAGTCGTACTACGGGTCCGGGTTAGCCTCGACCGAATGTCCCTTCGGTCCGAGATCGCCGAGCAACCCGTGGTCGTCCGGCGGCTACTCGAGGTCGGCTGGCCGGAGGCCCGCACCCTTGCCCGACCCCTGGCGGCCGGCGAGCACCTGACGATTGCCGCCCGGGGCTCGTCGGACAACGCCGCGACCTATGGGAAGTACCTCTTCGAAAGCCTCGCCGGTCTGGTCACCGCCCTCGCCGCCCCGTCGCTGGTGACCCGCTACGGCACCCCGCCCAGCTTTGCCCGGGGCGCCGTCATCGGGATCTCGCAATCCGGCGCCGCGCCCGACGTGGCCGCCGTGCTCGCCGAGGCTCGCGCCGTCCGCGCGCCCACGGTCGCCATCACGAATCGCGCGTCCTCGCTGCTGGCCCGCACCGCCCAGGAGACGTTCCTCCTGCGGTGCGGCCCCGAGCGTTCGGTCGCGGCGACGAAGACGTACACCGCGACCTGCGTCGCGCTGGCGCTGCTCGCGGCCAATGCCGCCGAGTCGCGCGGCCGCAGCGCGCTGTCGCTCGCCGGTCTCGTCGAGAGCGTCGCGGAGGCCGAGGGGACCGAGCGCGATGCCGATCGCCTGGCGCGGAAGATCGGGAAGGCGCGCGCCATCGTGGTCCTTGGCCGGGGCTACGAATACGCGACGGCCCTCGAGGCGGCGCTCAAGATCAAGGAGCTCGCGCGGTTGTGGGCGGAGCCGTACTCGAGCGCGGACTTCGCGCATGGCCCGATCGCGCTGCTCGAGACCGGCGTGCCCGTCCTCGTGTTCGGCGCGCGCGGTGCGGCGCAGTCGGAGGCCCGGGCGCTCGCCCGGACCTTGCGATCGAAGGGGGCGCGGGTCTACGCGGTGACGAACGATCCGGCGCTGGCTGAGCTCGCGGACGACGCAGTGCTCCTGCGCGCCCCGCTCTCCGAGGCGCTCACGCCGATCAGCTTCGCCGTCGTGGCGCAGCTCGTCGCGCTCTGCCTCGCACGCCGGCTCGGGCGCGACGTGGAGCGCCCGCGCGGCCTTTCGAAGGTGACGCGGACCCGCTAGCACGCTTACGCGGCGCGGGCTTGCGGACGCTCTCGGATCTCGCCGCCGCCTTCGCCGCGGTCTTCTGCGCCGGCGCGGCCTTCTGCGTGCCTGCGCCCTTCGGTGCGGCGGCGCCCTTCAGCGCGAAGTCGACCTTCAGCTCGTAGCCGTAGACCATCGCGAGTCGCGAGAGCGACCGGAGCGAGGGCAGATACCGCGGGTCTTCCATGCGCCGGAGCTGCGTCTGTGAGGTCCCGAGCTTGCGCGCGGCGGCCCGCTCCGACAGTCCGGCCGAGTGGCGAAGGTCGCTCACGGAGCGCGCGACCGCGCTCGCGAGCGGATCGGGCGGCAGCTGCTGCGCTACCGCGAGGGGCGTGTCCTTCAGTGTCTCCCGCACCCGTAGATGGTATCGGCCAGAGCGCTCCGCTCGTACATAGGACGAACGTACTGTGCGTAAGAGTCGCTACCGTTCCGCTTCCGCCGCGAACGCGTCGATCACGTCGCGCTTCTCCGGGTCGTATGCGAACAGGATCGCGCCGTCGCACCCGGCATCACGCGCAGCACGGACCTGATCGCGCGCGCGCGCGCGCTCGCCGGCGTACGCCATCAGCCCACCCCACATGGGGGTCGACGGCGCCGCGCCGCGCGCCGCGCTGAGCACCCGGCGCACGTCCGCGGTATCGGTCCGGTACGCCATCGGGCAAACGAGATCGATCAGCTTCTCCGCGGCCCATTCGGGCCATCGCTGCAGGACGCGCTCGCGCGCGACCGCGGGATCGGGGAAGACGGCGGCCGAGATGACGATGTCCGGCCGCGCCGCACGGAGCCGTGCCGTCGTCTCACGCACGAGCGCGGTGATCGCGCGGTGGTCGTCGGGTGAGGTCGCGTACGTCGCTTGCGGATAGCGGATGTAGTCGTGATGGAAGCCCTCCACCGCGTATCGCCGCACGATGTCGGTGAAGACCTCGACGGTGTAGGACCGCGCGGCGACGTTCGTCGGGTCGATGTAGATCCCCTCCCAGCCGCTCCCACCGACGGGATCGAGATACCGCACGCCGTCCGGCCGCAGGAGCCAATCCGGATGCGCGTTCACCAGATGGCCCCGCGATCGGGGAAGGCTCCCGCCCGGGCTTGACCAGACGAAGGTCCCGTTCGCCCAGGCATGGATACGCACGCCGACGGCCGCGCCGCCACGCACCAGATGCGCGAGCGGATCGAAGTCTGGGTCCTCGAGCGCCTCCGCCCGCGGCTCGAGCGCGCTCGCGTAGTACGCATCGCCGCGGCCGCGTACCTGGACGACGAGGTCGCGGATGTTCCAGCTCACGCTGTCCGCGAGAAGATCGTCGATCCCGTGCTTCGTCGTGATTCGGTCGCGCTCGACCCAGAGCGCTTTCTTGAATGAGCCGCGGGCGCTTGCGAACGTCATCGGACGGCGTCGTAGCCCGAGAGCGTGATGGCGTTCCGCGCGATCGCCGTCTTGATGCGCGGGTCGGTGAGCGTCGCGAGCTCGTCGGCGCGGAGCGAGCTATACGTCGACGTGCGGGCGAGCTCCGCGTCCAGCTCCCCCGGATGGCACCCGAGCTCGGTCACCCCATCGCCGATGTCGGCGAGGATCCGTTCGAGCGTCGGGATGTCCACGTGACCCTCGTGCTGGAAGTCGCGGCGATAGCGATCGACCGTCCGGATCCCGGACTGGAGGAGCCGATCGCGCTGCGCGTCGTCGTGCGGTCGCACCGCCGCGCCCGTTTCGCGTGCCAGCGTGATGACCGCCCATTCGAGCGCGGGCTCCTCGTGCAGCCAGTGGTGCGAGTCGAGATGGGTCGGCGCGCGGCCGAGCAGCGCATGCGCGCGCGCGAACTGCGCGCGGTATTCGATGAGGGCCTCATCGCGATCGGCGCGATCGGTGCCGAGGAACGCCCCGGGCACGCGCGGGAACGATCCATCGCGCTCGACGAGCGAGGGGACCGTCGCCGGATCGGAGATCGGCCGCCCGTACGTGAGCGTGAGGTGCACGCCGACATCGAGCGACGGGCTCGTGCGGGCAGCGTGCGCGGCATCGTCGGTCGCTGGCGCGCTCACCATGAGTGTCGCGGCGGTGACGATGCCCTCGCGGTGGGCCCGCAGGATGCCGGCGTTCACGCCGCGAGCGCGCCCGAAGTCGTCCGCGTTGACGATCAGCCGCCTCATCGAGCGTCGATCGCGCGACGCACGCTCCAGTCGGTCGCTTCGAGCCTCGCCCGCGCCGCGTCCTCACCGATCCCGAGCTCGTCGCTCACCATCCGGATGGCGCGGGCGCGCAGTTTCGCGTTCGTGGGCCGCAGATCGATCATGAGATCGCCCTTCGTGCGACCGCTCCGGATCATCGCCGCGGTCGACAGCATGTTCAGC
The DNA here is from genome assembly GCA_035937095.1 of Candidatus Limnocylindria bacterium. Lineage (GTDB taxonomy): Bacteria > Chloroflexota > Limnocylindria > P2-11E > P2-11E > UBA4735. The sequence goes on along the minus strand of DASYVN010000210.1, from coordinate 25,789 downwards.
ACGAGCTTCGTCGCCGTCCCGGCTTTCAGCCGGCTCGAGCCCGCGAGGATCTCGGGACCGACGTCGACGACGATCGGGATGTCGACGGACAGGGCGAGCGCCGATCCCGACACGCAGGTGACGCATGCCGTGCGTGCACCGAAGGCCCGCGCCGCGGTCACGGCGGCGACGACATAGCGGGCCGAGCCGCTGGCGGAGAGACCGACGACGACGTCGCCGGTGCGCGCGACCTGCGCGATATCGCGCTCGCCCGCGGCCGGATCGTCCTCGGCGCCCTCGATCGACCGCCGGAGCGCGCCATCGCCACCGGCGATGACCCCGTGGACGAGATCGAGCTCGACGCCGAAGGTGGGCGGCGCTTCGCTCGCGTCCAGGACGCCGAGCCGCCCGCTCGTACCCGCGCCGACGTAGCGGAGACGGCCGCCGCTCGCGAATGCCGCGGCGATCGCGTCGGCCGCGCGGGCGATGTCCGGGAGTGCGAGCCGGATCGCATCGGGCAGCGTCGCGTCCTCATCAGCCATGAGCCCGACGATCGCGAGGGTCGGCATGGCCGCGAGCCCAGCGGCCTTCGGGTTGCGCCGCTCGGTCCGGGGAAGGTCGGTCATCTCGCGCCCCAGGCCAGCGCGGCGGCGAGTCGGGCCGCGCCCATCGCCGGCTCTTCGCCAACGGGTTCGACCGCGGCCCGCGGCAGCACGCTCAGGAGCTCGAGCCGCACGGCCTTCTCGAGCGGCCGCACGTTCTCGAACGCGCCACCGGCGAGGTACACCGGGCCACCGTCGAGCAGCAGCCCGTGCGCGACGGTGGCGGCCATCCCGGCGAGCAAGCGCGCGCCGCGCTGGACGATGTTCACCGCGATCGCGTCGCCCTCGACGAAGGCCCGCGCGACCGCGCGCGTCGAGGCGAGGATCGCGGGCGGTGGGTGTGGCTTGCCGTAGAGGAGCGGAAGGACGCCGTTGAAGTCGGTCACGCCCAGATCCTCGAAGAGATGGCGCGTGATCCGCGTCGGCGAGCCGCGGCCATCGTGGTCGTACGAGGCCGCGCGCAGACCCGCCTGGCCGATCCAGACGGCCGAGCCCTCGTCGCCGACGAGATAGCCCCAGCCGCCGCACCGGTCCTCAGCCCCTTGATCGTTCCGGCCGTACGCGATGGAACCGGTACCGCTGATGAGCACGACACCGCGGCCCGCGGGATTGCCCGCGTACAGCGCGGCCTTCGCGTCGTGGGTCACCTCGACCGCGACGTCGGGTCCGACGAGCGACGAGAGGATCGCGCGTCCTTTCGCGCGATCGGCTTCGCGCTCGCCGCCCGCGCACGACAGCACGATCGCCGCGGGCACGCGGCCCGCGAGGGCTTCGCGGAGCGCCGCAGCGATGGAGCCCTGCGGGTCGGGGGAGGAGAGCAGGTTTCCGCCGCCGCCCGCACCGCGGCCGACGATCTCCCCGGCGCGCGTCACCGCGAACGCGCGGGTCTTCGTCCCGCCGGCGTCCATCCCCACCACGAGGTCCTGCATGAGCGGGAGTATGGAGTCGTTAGGGGCGGTGGATGGCGCCCGCCGACACTGCGCGCGATGCGCCGGTGCAGCGTGGCAGGGTGTTCGGCTCCCCGCGCAGGCGGTACGCCCCGAGGATCGCGAACGCGACGGCCTCGCGCGCCTCGGCGGGGATGCCCAGCTCGTCGCTGAGGCGGATGCGCAGCTTCGTCCGCGCGCGCAGCCGCTCGATCAGGGTGGTGTTGCGGGCGCCTCCACCCGCGACGATGAGCTCGCGCCACGGTCCGCCGTCGAGCGCGCGCGCGATCGATTCGACGGTGACCGCGGTCGCGGTCGCGATCGCGTCGTCCAGGGATCCGCCGGCGGCCTTCGCGTCGGCCAAGAGCTGCTGGGCGAACGGTGCACCGAACTCCTCCCGTCCGGTCGATTTCGGCGCTGGGCGCGCGAAGTACGGATGCGCGAGGGCCTTCGCGAGCACGGGCTCGATGGCGCGTCCTCGCGCGGCGGCCGCGCCGTCGCGGTCCAGCTCGTTCCCGCCTTTTCGCGCGAGCTGATCGATGACCATGTTCCCCGGCCCGATGTCGAACGCCGTCACGTCCCCGGGCTCGCGCGTCGGAAGCAGCGTGACGTTCGCGATGCCGCCGATGTTGAGGACCGCACGCGGGATCCCGTCGGCGAACAGGAGGTGATCGGCGAACGGCACGAGCGGCGCGCCCTGCCCGCCGAGGGCGACATCGGCGCTGCGGAAGTCGTCGATGACCGGCGCAGCGAGCTCGACCGCGACGCGCGCGGTGTCGCCGATCTGCAGCGTCGCGTGTTCGGCCGGAAAGTGCGCGATGGTCTGCCCGTGCAGGGCGACGCAGGCCGGCTCCCGGCCAACGGCGGTCACGATCTCGCGCGCGATCGACGCGTACGCGTCGCCGAGCTCCGCGTGCAGGATGGCGATGTCGTGCGCGGGCAATGGCGCGCCGGAGCCGGCGGCGAGGATCCGGTAGCGCAGGCTGTCGGGATGATCGCGCGCGACGTGCGCGAGGAACCGGATCGTCGGGCGCGGGCGCTCCTCGCCGATCTCGACCGCCGCCGCGTCCATGCCATCGGCTGACGTGCCGGACATGATGCCCACCGCGATCATGCGGCGGCCGCCTCGTGGACCGCGATCCGGAATTTGTACATCGCGTCATCGTTCGCGCGGCCGAAGTACACGCGGTTCATCAGCAGCGCAACGGTGAGGTCGGCCTTCGGATCGATCCAGAGCGACGTTCCGGTGAAGCCGGTGTGCCCGTAGCTGTCCATGCTCCAGCGCTCGCTCGTCATCGGACCCTTCGGAGCGCGCAGCGCGAGCCCCAGGCCGCGGCGCACGTTCTCCGCCTTCGCGTGCTCGGTCCGCGCCTGTACCGCGAGCTCGTTGCCGATGACCGCGCCGTCGCGGAACACGCGCGCGATGGCCGCGACATCCGCCGCGGTCCCGAACAGACCGGCGTGGCCGGCGACGCCGCCCATCGCGTACGCGTTCTCGTCGTGCACGGTGCCGCGGATGCGGCCGCGCCCGAGCGAGGTATCGAGCTCCGTCGCTGCGCATTCCGCCCGATCGCGTGGCCCGAAGGCCAGCGTCCGCGCCTCGATCGGTCCGCACACGCGCTCGGCGATGAGGTCCGGGAATGGCGCGCCGCCCGCGTTCGCTAGGCCACCGGTCAGCATGATGTAGCCGAGGTCGCTGTAGGTGAACGTGCCGAGGTCCTGGGCGAGCGGCTCCTGCGCCGCGCGCCACACGGCCTCGTCGATCGAATGGACCTCCTGCCAGAGCGGCAGCCACCACTTCAGGCCGGCGGTGTGGGTGAGGACGTGCGCGAGGGTCACCTCGTCCTTGCGTCCGCCACGGAAGTCGGGCACGAGCTCGCGTAACGGTGTGTCGAGCGACAGTGCGTGCCCTCGGACGAACGACAGGAGCAGCGACGTCGTGGCGAGCTTCGTCAGCGACGCGAGGTCGAAAGTCGCGCCGACGGTGCACGGCGCGTCGGGCGGCGCGCTCGGGTCGGGGCAGAGGGTCCCCGCGGCACACGACTCGACGCGGCCCTTGCGCTCGACGCGCACGACGCACGCGGTGAACAGCGTGCCCGCGCACGCATCGACGACCGCTGCCACGCGTTCGATGGTCAGAGCTTCTTCATCCCGTCGCCGATACGGTAGACACCGGGGACGTCGACCGGCAGCGTTCCCGTGGGCGCGCGCGTGCCGGCGAGGACGTCGGCGAGCGCGCGGAGCGTCGGTTCGCGCCCGGTGTACGCGCACACGTAGCCCGCGACCGCCGGCGCGCTGAGGATGTCGTACGGCGAACGCAGCGAGACCAGCACCGTCGGCCGCACCGCCTGCAGCGCCTTGGCGAGCGCCGTCTGCGCTGGATACGAGAAGAGGTCGGCCGACCCCATGACGACGACATCCGCGGCGCGGGCGGACCCGACGGCGCGATCGATGTCCGGCTGGCCCGGGGCGAGCGTGATGGTCTGGAGGCTCACGTTCGGGAAACGCCGTGCGAGCACCTGACCGAGCGACGGCTGGTCCGTGATGAGTGAGATGTCCGGGTTGACCGGTGAGACGACGAAGATCTTCCCGCGCAGGGGGAGGCCGCCATTCCGCAGGACCGTGATGCTCGCGCGGGCGAGCTCGTCGGCCGTCGCGCGGTCCGCATCGCTGCCCGCCGTACCGCTCGGGGTGGACCCGTCGAGGATCCCGTAGCGCTCCTTGATCGAAAGGATGCGGCGCAGCGACGCCTCCACCCGCGACCTGTCCAGCGCGCCGCTCGTCATGCCCCGCGTCAGTCGATCGTGCGCGTCCGTCTGGGCGCTCTCGTCAAAGCGCAAGAGCAGGAAGTCCGCACCCGCGGCGAACGCGTCGTACCCAGCCTGCGATTCGGTCCGCGTCTGCGTGAGTGCGCCCATCTCGAGATCATCGGTGACTAGGAGGCCGCCGAACCCGAGCTGCGTGCGCACCAGGTCCGTCATGACCTTCGACGACAGCGTCACGGGCAGGTCTGGTGTCGGATCGAGCGCGGAGATCCGGATGTGCGCGCTCATGATGGCGGGGATGTTGGCGGCGATCGCCGCACGGAACGGCACGAGCTCGATGGCATCCAGGTGGGCGCGATCGACGTCGAGGAGCGGGAGCCCGGTGTGCGAGTCGGTGGTCGTCTCACCGTGACCGGGAAAGTGCTTCGCGCAGCACAGGAACCTCGCCTCGGCGAATGCCTGCGTCGCGACCGTCACGAGTCCGGCCACGCGCTGCGGATCCGAGCCGAATGAGCGGTTGAGGATGATCGGGTTGCGCGGCTCGTTGTTCACGTCCGCGTCCGGCGCGAGCTCGAAGTTCACACCCACCGCCCGCAGGTCGCGTGCGGTGATCGCGACGGCCTTGCGCACGCTGTCGTTGGGGTCCGGCGTCGCGGCGAGGGCCATGTTTCCCGGAAGGATGGTCGCGCCGCGCGCGATGCGGACGACCGCGCCACCCTCCTGGTCGATGGAGATGAACAGCGGCAGGGTCTTCGCGTCGGTCGCGATCGTCTGCAGGTCCGTGGTCAGTCGTCTCGCGCTCGCGGCGTCGTCGAAGTTCTCGCTGTAGAGGATCACCCCGCCGATGTGGCGCTGCCGGATCATCGCCTCGAGTGCCGGCGTGATCGCGGTGCCGTGGAAGGCCACGCTCATGAGCTGCCCGGCCCGCTCGCCGCCGGACATGCCGGCGATGAGCCGGTCCACCCGCGCGGCCGAGGCGCTCGGCCCGGGGCCGGTGATCGGCTCGCACGCGGCCAGCGCGGTCGTGGCCGCGGCCGCCGCGAGGAACCGGCGGCGCTTCACCCGATGCGGACCGGCGACGTGCCCCGCGGCCGCGCGCGACCCGCGAGGACGTCGGCGAGTGCCGCGAGCGAGACCGGCACGTCGCCATAGGTGAGCAGCGCCGGGATGCCCGGGACGAGCGCCGCGTCGTAGGGGCTGCGCAGCGCGCACAGGATCCCGCCGGTCGCGAGGAGCGTCCGGGCGGCGTCCGCCTGAGCGGGATCGAAGACCGCGCTCGAGGTGCACACCGCGAGCGGTCCGGGGCCGGTGGGTACGGTGCCGTCGGCGGAGAACGCGAGGTCCGACCCGAGCCGCTCGCGGAGCGCGCGCTCGAGGTGCGACTCCAGCTGCGCCAGCTCCTCGACCGGAGAGCGGCGCTGCGGCGGGAACAGCGCGACCCGGATCGGGCCGCCAAGCGGCGGGAGCGGCTCGCCGACATGGGTGATGGAGGCGGCGGCGATCTCGCGCGCGAGCGCCCGTCCGGGCTCGTCGTCGAACGGCTCGTCGGGCACGTCGACGCCGAAGCGATCGCGGAACGCGGCGGCGCGGGCGATCGCTTCCCGCAGCCGCGCCGGCGGCACGCCGAGGGCAAGGTGCTCCGCCGCGTCCAGTTGCTTGGCGATCCCGCTCGTCACCATCACGGCGTCGATGCCCGCGTTCACGGCGCGCGCGGTCACGCGCTCCGCGGTCTCCACCTGCGTGAGCCCTGACATGTCAAGCGAGTCGGTGATAGCGAGGCCGCGGAAGCGGAGCTGCTCGCGCAGTAGGTCGCCCAGGATGCGCGGCGACAAGGTCGCGATGTTGTCCAGGTCGAGCGCCGGATAACGGACGTGCGACGTCATGACCGCGGAGGCGCCGGCGTCGAACGCCGCGCGGAATGGCGCGAGCTCGCGCGTCTCGAGCGTGGCCCGGTCCGCGGGCACGTCGACGGTTGTGTGGTGGGTGTCGTGCGCCGTCGCGCCGTGCCCGGGGAAATGCTTGGGCGAGGTCGCCACGCCCGTGCCCTCCGAGCCCTTCACCCAGCTCGCGCAGCACCGCGCGACCGCGGCCGGGTCGTCGCCGAACGAGCGCGTGCCGATGACGGGGTTCCGCGGCTCGACGTTCACGTCGCAGACCGGCGCGTGGTTCACCGCGATGCCATCCGCGAGCAGCGCCAGGCCGACCGCCCGTGCGGCGCGCTCGGCGTTGGCTGGGTCGCCCGTCGCCCCGATGGCCATGGCGCTCGGGAAGACCGCGCCGTAGCCGATGCGGATGACGCTGCCGCCCTCTTGATCGACGCCCACCGGCACCGGCGGCAGGCCACCGCGTCGCGCGGCGGCCACGGCATCGCGGAGCATGCCGCGCACCTGTTCGCGCGAGCGGATGTTGCCGCGGTACGCGAAGAGGAGCAGTCCGCCGATGCGTCCGCGCTCGATCGCGTCGAGCAGCGGACCGGGTACGGCCGGCCCATCGAACCCGGCCCACACGAGGCTTCCAGCGGAAAGGCGGTTCGAGGAAGCGCGCGCGCTCACCGGTTCGAGCCTAGGCGGTCATCGACTCCGCGGCAGTCGCGATGCGCTCGCACGCAAGACGCAACGCCATGACGTCGCGTTCGGAGAAGCCGTCGCCGAACATCGTCCCGATCGCGCGCACCACGTTCGGCGCGGCGCGGCGGAACGCGCGTCGCCCGTCCGACGTGAGCACGATGAGCTGGCCGCGCCGATCGCTCGCGCAGGCGCGCCGCTCGATGTACCCGCGCTCGACGAGGCGATCCAGGAGCCGAGTGAGCCCGCTCTTGGTGATGAGGACCCGCTCCGCGAGCTCGGTCGGCCGCAAGCCATCGCGCGGCCCGGTCGCGACGTTCACCAGGACGTCGTACTCGGAATGGGAGACGCCGGTATCCGCGAGCGCCGCTTCGAGCGCGAGCGTCGAGGCCGTCCCGGCGCGCAGGAAGGCTCGCCAGGCCCCCAGCTCGGGGTCGGAGGCCCTGCGGCCCTTCGGGGAATATGTTGACTGAGCAACTTGTTCTCGCACAACAAGAAGGATAGCGTTCGGCGAAGGGCCGGGCAAGCACTTCCGTCCCAGGAGGACTCATCCATGCAGTGGCAGATCGATAGCAGCCATTCGAGCGTCACGGCGGCGGTGAAGCACATGATGCTTTCGACCGTTCGCGGCGCATTCAGCGGAGCGAGCGGGGTCATCGATTTCGACCCGGCGACGCCGGAGGCCGGCGCCATCGAGCTTCGGATCCCGGCGGCATCCGTGAACACCGGTGACGCGAAGCGCGACGGGCACCTGCGCTCCGCCGACTTCCTCGACGCCGAGAATCACCCTGAGATCGTGTTCAAGAGCACGAAGATCACGCCCAAGGGGCAGTCGGATGAGTTCGTCGTTGACGGCGACCTCACGATCCGCGGCACGACGAAGCCGGTGTCGGTCAGCGTCGAGCTGCTCGGCGTCGCGGCGGACCCGCAGGCGGGTCAGCGCGCCGGTTTCGACGCGAAGTTCACCTTCGACCGCTCCCGGTGGGGCCTCACCTGGAACATGCCGATCCCGACAGGGGTGCTCGTCAGCGAAAAGATCGCGATCGAGGCGAACATCGCGGCGACCCTGAAGGTTGCGGCGGCGATCGCCGCTTAGCTCGAGGCCCGGCGGCGCGCGTGGAAACGGGAGATCGCGAGCTCCCCCAAGGCGCGTCGCCGCGTCCGGCGGGGCTCCTTCTCGAGCACGATCCGCCGGATCTGGTCCGCGGACGGCACGATCGGCGCGATGCGCCGGCGGCTTCGCGGTCCGGCGATGCGCCCTTCGAGCGCGTCGATCACATCTTTCACCCGTTCGTCGATCTCATGGATGTCCAGCGGACGATCGCCCAGCGGCAGCGAGATCCGTACCTCGAGCTGATCGCTCTCCCGGTATCCGACGCCCCGCCGCGTCTGCACGTCCAGCACCGCGCCGTGCACGCGCCGCCGCCATTCGTTCCGCGGCCGCGCGTACGCGGGCAGCGGCACGGTGATCGAGAACCGGCGCTTCGCCACGCGTGGAGCCTAGCGCTCAGCCACGCGTGATGATGACGTCGACGCTGTCCCAGCCGGTGGCGCCGCTCGGGAAGGGCTCGCGCTTGATCTCGGTTTCGAGCGCGCCGGTCTTGTCCGTGGTACGAGCAACGATCGTGAATCGGCCCGCGGCCGGCGGCGTCCAGTCGGTCTTCCAGCGCACCCACGTGAGCGATCCGAGCGCCGGCTCGAGCTCCGCCGCGGCGAACGTCCTGCCCGCGTCCGTCGATACCTCGACCTTCGAGATGCCGCGGGCGCCGGCGAACGCGACGCCCGCGATCGGGATCGCCGCACGGCCATCCCACCTCGCGGCGCGCACCGGTGTGTCGATGCGCGTGTTCGTGTTGATGACCGCGAGGTCGGACCATCCGCGCTCCATCCAGTAGCCGAGGAAGTCAAACGTCACGCACTCGATCGATCGCAGCCACTTGACGTTCTTCATGCCGTAGATATTCGGCACGAGGAGCCGCGCCGGGTACCCGTGGTCCTGCGGGACGGTGACGCCGTTCATGAGGTACGCGACGATCGTGTCGGGCTCCATCGCTTTCTCGATCCGGATCGAATCGGTGTAGCCGTCGACCGACGTCAGCTTGACGTCGTACGTCTCGGCCTTGGGTTGAGCTCGCGCCAGCAGATCGCGCAGCGGCACGCCCGTCCAGAGCGCCGTCGACATGAGCTCGCCGCCGACCTCGTTGCTGATGCATTCGAGCGTCTTCAGCTGCTCGACGGCCTCGAGGTCCAGAAGCTGGTCGTACGTGAGCGAGAACGGCGTCTCGACCGCGCCGCCGATCTCCAGCGTCCACTTCGTCACGTCCACCGAGGGCTTGATGAGCGTCGTGTCGACCGTGTAGTGGTCCGCGTTGTCGGTGATGCGCGGTGTGAGCGCTTGCAGCGATTCGAATGTCTCGAGCGCGGCGGGCGGCGCGGCCTTCGAGCGCAAGCGGCGCGCGATGAACGGGATGCCCTCGGCGCGCTTCGCGAGTGCGCGGACTGCGGCTCCGCCGCCAAGGCTGCCAAGCGCGATGACCGCGGAGACGGCCGCGGCCCCAGAGAGGAGGCGCCGCCGGGACGGCGACCGTTCCGTCGTCGACCGCGCGGGCTGATAGGTCGCGACGCCGGTCAGCATCTGCAGCGCCGTGAAGTACGTGACCGAACCAATGGCGCTCGTGAGCAGGACCGAGGCGAGGTCGACGACGCCCGGCGCGAAGAGCTGCCCCAGCGCGACGGTCGCGACCCAGGGCAGCGCGCCGACAAGGAGCACGCTGCGGTCGCGGCGCTTCGGATCCACGGCCAGCGCGCCCGCGACGCCGCCGCACGCGAGGAACAGCACGATCACGCCGGCAACGAGCAGGCGCTTCGCCCAGAACTGCAGCAGCCCGATGAGCGGCACGACGATGAAGCCAGGCGTGATCTCGATGAGCGCCTGGCCGAACGCGTCCGGTGCGAACGCGAACCCTGCCAGGCTGACCAGGAACGCAATATCGAGGGCGAAGAACATCGAAAGCGCACCGACGAGCGCCCCGGTCCGCGCCCGATGGTCGAGCCGCAGCTTCATGGGGAACGCTCCAGCCTCATGTATGGGACGATACGCCGCCGTGTCCCTATCACCCGCTCCGCTGACCGCGGAGGATCTCGAGGCGTTCGCCTTCATCAACGAGGCGGTGATCTCGCCTGCGGGTGATCGCGTGGCCTACGCGTTGCGGCGGATGGACATGCTGGCGAACCGCTACCGCGCCGCGATCGTCGTGGGCGCGGTCGACGGGTCCGGGTCGGCGGCCCGATGGACCGACGGCGGCGCCGACGACTCGTCGCCGCGCTGGTCGCCTGACGGCACGCGCATCGCGTTCGTGAGCGACCGCGGCGTCGTGCCGGAAGGAAAGAAGCGCCCTCCGAAGAACGTCTTCATGGTCGACGCGCCCGGCGCGGAGCCGCGCCAGCTGGCGAGCTTCGCCGACGACTGCGGCGACCTCGTCTGGCTGCCCGACGGATCCGGGGTCATCGTCACGCTGAAGGATGCGGCGCCGCCGCAACCCGACGACGCCCCCAAGGTCTATGACCGGGTGCGCTACAAGTCCGATGACGCCGGCATGTTCGACCTGCGCCGCAAGCATCTGTGGCTGGTCCCGCTGCAGGGCGAACCGCGCAAGCTGACCGATGGCGATTGGGATGACACCCAGCCCGCGGTATCGCCTGATGGCGCCTCGGTCGCGTTCACCTCGAACCGCAGCGCCGATCGCGATCGGAACACGGTGAGCGACATCTGGATCGTCCCGGCGCGTGGCGGCGCGCCCGCACGCGTCACCACCGAGCGGGGCCAGTACGCCAACCCGTCGTGGTCGCCCGACGGCGGGTCGATCACCTGCCTCGGAACCTCCGACGCGGTCGGCGCGGGCGCGCGCAACACCCGCGTCTGGCGCTTCCCGCAAGCCGGCGGCGCAGGCACCGATCTGCTCGGCGACTGGGATCGGACGACAGGATCGCGGGTGATGAGCGACATCCGCGGTGAGACCGTGCCGCTGCCGCCGACCTGGACCCGGGACGGCCGGATCCTCTTCATCGGCTCCGACCAGGGGACGGCGAACCTGTACTCCGTCGATCAACGGGGCGGCGACGTCCGCGCGGAGACGCTCGGCGCGCATCAGCTCGTCAGCGCCAGCGTCGACCGCGACGCTCGCTGCTTCGCCGGCGTGCTCGCGACCGCGACCTCGCCGGGCGAGGTCGTGACCGGTCAGCCGGGCGATGGGATGCGCGCGATCACCAGCCTGAACCACGAGCTCCTGAGTGCGCGATACATCGCCGAGCCCGAGCGCGTTCAGTTCGCGAGTGCGGATGGATGGGCCATCGAGGGGTGGCTCCTCAAGCCGCGCGGCTTCGACGCCGCGAAGCGCTGGCCGCTCGTCCTCGAGATCCACGGCGGGCCGCACGGCGCGTACGGCTACTCCTTCTTCCACGAGTTCCAGGTCCTCGCCGGGCGCGGGTACGCCGTGCTGTACACGAACCCACGCGGGAGCCACGCGTACGGCGACGCGTTCGTGCGCGCGTGCGTGGGGGACTGGGGCGGCAAGGACTACGAGGACCTCATGGCCGGCGTGGACCACGCCCTCGGCCTCGGATGGGTCGACGGCGAGCGGCTGTACGTGACGGGCGGCAGCTACGGCGGGTTCATGACGAACTGGATCGTCGGCCATACCGATCGCTTCAAGGCCGCGGTCACCCAGCGGAGCATCAGCAACAACATCAGCGCGTTCGGCACGAGCGACATCGGCTGGCACTTCTGGCAGTTCGAGATGGGCGATGCGACGCCGTGGCGCGACGCACACACGCTCGTCGAGCGCTCGCCGCTCACGTACGTGACGAACGTCAAGACGCCCCTCCTGATCCTCCACGCGGAGATGGACCTCCGCTGTCCGATCGAGCAGGCGGAGCAGTTCTTCGTCGCGTTGAAGGTGCTCGGGAAGGAAGCGGTGTTCGTGCGCTTCCAGGACGACACGCACGAGCTCACTCGCGGCGGAAAGCCGAAGAACCGGATCGACCACGCGCGGCGCATCGCCGACTGGTTCGATGCCCATCGCTGAGGTCCGCATCCGTCGCGGGACGCCGGACGACGCGCCGGCGATCGCGAGCGTGCGCGTGGACACCTGGCGGAGCGCCTATCGCGGACTGGTTCCCGACGCGCTCCTCGATGGACTGGACACCACGAACATCACCGCCAACTGGCGGCGCGGCCTCGAGACGATCGATCCGACGCGCGTCGCATTCGTCGCCGAGGTGGGTGACGCGGTGGTCGGCTTCGCGACCGGCGGCCGCGCGCGGAGCGCGAGCCACGGCTACATCGGCGAGGTCTACGCGCTGTACGTGCGCGACGCCCACCAGGGGAAAGGGATCGGGCGCGCGCTGCTGCGGGCGTCCGCCGCGGAGCTGGTGACGCGCGGTCTCTCGCCGATCGTCATCTGGACGCTGTTCGACAATCCCGCGTCGCGAGGTTTCTACGAGTCGCTGGGTGGCACCGTTGTCGGGGAAAAGCGGGAGCCGTTCGAAGGGTATGAGCTCCATGAGCTCGCGTACGGCTGGCTCGATCCCGCCCCGCTCGTGAAGGGCTAACGGCCTGGGCCGAGGTCCAGATCCTTCGGTGGCTCGTCTGGCAGCTTCCAGCGGATGTACCCATAGCCGGTCTCGACGTGCTGCTTGTTCGCGTCGTCGGTCGCTGCCGCGAACGCATGGTCGAACGCGCGGCGGTCCTGGGCCTCGAGCGCGGCGAAGACCGGACCGAGCATCGCGGTCTCGTAGGCCGCGAGTCGCTCCCTGTATGTCGGCCGGATCACGCCGAGCCGCCGTTGCAGCGAGCGCACGCGGCGCGCGTAGAACGCGGCGAGCGGCCAGTTGCCGCCGCGCGCGGCATACGCGCAGCGCCACCACGAGTTGCCGACCAGGACCATGAGGTCCGCGGTGCCGGGCAGCCCCGCGCTGATGTGCTCTTCCGAGAGCTCGTCGGTCACGCGCACTATTGAACGCGATGAGCCCAAGTCAGGCGGAGCACGGCGATCTGGTCACCCCGTGGCGGGTGTTCTGGACGAGCGACCTTCCGTTCCATCGTCGCGTCGTCGTCGCGGCCGGCAACGTCATGCGCCGCTTCAGGACGCCGCCGCACGACTGCTGCGGCCGGCCGGGCGAGCCCGGCTGCTGACGCGCGGCACCGGCGGACGGTCGTTCGCCTGACGCGCCTCCCCGTTAGCATCGGCCCGAATGAAGGAGTTCCTCGAAGGCCGCCGGTTCGGCTTCGCGTTGCGTCCGCAGCTCGGCCACATCGCCTTGGGCCTCGGCATCGCCGTCACCCTCCTCGACCTCATGTCGTGGTTCGGCTGGGGTGCGCGCGACACCTTCGGCATTGTCGTCGCCGGAAGCTGGGTCGCCGCTGCGACCGCCGTCGCCGCCCTGCTGGCCGTGCTGACCGCGATCGCGGAGTCGAGCGATGCCGCGGAGGAGGATCGCGGGCTCGCACGTCTCGATCTGCTCGCCGCGCTCGTCGTGTTCCTCATGTACGCGGTCTCATCGGGGCTTCGCTACGTCGATGCGGGCTCGGCGGCATCGTCGCCAGGCGCGTTCGTGTCGGCGCTCGCGGGTCTCATCGTGCTGCTCGTCGATGGCGTCATCGCGGCGACCCTCTACTCGAGCCGCGAGTGGGAGCTGCTCGACGAAGAGGAGTACCAGCCGCACCGCCATCAGAAGCGGCGCCGCGCCAGCTAACCAGCCCTCGCTGCTTGTTGGGTTGGCAATCCGCCTACGGAGGCGGTTTCGGATAGGGCCCTGTCGTGCAACGGGACAGTGGTGCAGGCGCTGCGAGGCGCTGACGAGGTCGTGGCGCGGGGACTTGCCCGTGGTGGCCGCGAGCTGCTCCCCGGCTGAGCTGCGGGTTTACGTCCTGAGCTCAAGGACGATCTCGGGGCCGTCCTCCGCGTCGACAACCCGGGTGACCTCCGTGAACCCGAGCTTCGCCGCGAGCGCGAGCGACGGGGCGTTGGTGGGGTTGACCGACACGATGAAACGGGAGGTCGACCGACTGCGAGCCCAGGCCATCATGCCGCGGATCGCCTCCTCGGCGAATCCTTGACGGCGGAACTCGGGCTCGACCGAGTAGCCGAGCTCGACCGCGTCCGGCGCGCCGAGGGCATTACTCCCGGGCTTGCCGTGAAAGCCGATGCTGCCCACGAACTCGCGCGTGCCGCGGCGCACCATCGCCCGGAAGATCCAGGGAGCGTCTTCCAGATCACGCGCGATCTGATCGCGGCGGCGGCGCAGCCACGGCTCGTACTGACGTAGCCAATCCGTCGACAGCGCGACACCATCGACGGTTGAGGCGCGGCCGGAGAGGACGGCGTCGAGCGTCTCCGTCGTGAAGAGGACGAGGTCGAGGCGATCCGTCCTGATGAGATGGTGGTCACCTACCCGGCTCCTGCGCGACGTGCTCCGACCCATCGCTCCTCCCTCCCACCGCGACTATGCGTGTCGCGTGACCCGACAACGCTAACTCGCGAAACGCTCGGTGGACCCCGTCGTCGATGACCAACTCAACAAGCAGCGGGGCTCGCTACACCGCAGCCCCGGTCAGGAAGAACAGCACCCGCGCGCTGACCTCACCCGCGAGGACGCAGCCCAGCCCCACGAACAGCAGCCCGGTGGACGCCTGGGTATTCATGCGCGCGGTCCACCATGCCGCGAGCGCGACGGCCAGGGTCATGAACAGCCCGACGCCGACCCGCAGGCTGGCGGCCACGACGAACGCCACCTCCATATTCAGCGTGATCTCGCCGCGCGCGACCGCCACCGCGACGAGCACGATCTGCAGCACGACCGCCCCGACGAGCACGAGTGCCGCGCGCTGCAGCGGGCCCGACGACAGCTTCGGGGTAACGAGGTACCAGTGGCCAAGGAGCATCGCCGCGTCCGCGCCGCCGAGCGCGAGCGCGCCGAGCGGCAGCGCGACCAGGGCGAACACGTCGAACGGTGACGTCGAGGGTCGCGCGACGGCCGCGAGCACGAGGTCGAAGACGCCGGCGAGGACCGTGAGGATCCCGACCATCTCGCGCACCCCCTTCCACGGCATGAATGACGTGATGAGCTGCGCGACCACGAGGACGATGACGACCACGAGCACCTCGGCGAAACTACCGATCGCGTTCACATCAAGACCTGCGTCGGCGATGGCCTTTCCCCGCGGCAGCGCCGGTAGCAGGATGCCCGCGAACGCGATCGCGCCGGCATCGACGAACGCGGTCAGCTTGAGGAAGCCGGACGGCGCCGCCTCGGTGCGGTCGATGTACCACATGAGGAACGCTCCGCCGATCGCGAGCTCCACCATGAGCACGCAGAGGACGAGCGGCAGCGTCGCGAGCGCCATCTAGGCGAGCAGGTCGGCGGAGCGCTGCATGGCACCGGTCCGGTCGATTGCGAGGTGGAAGTACTCCTGGCCCTCGCGTCTCTTCAAGAGGTCGTAGAAGAAGTCGCGGTCCTTGTGCTGGGTCTTGTGGCATTCGAATGCCGCGGCCTTCCGCTTCTCGAACGCGGAGACGTCGATCACGTGCGTCGGCGTGACCGCGCCGAACGGCACCGGGGCCTCGGCGATGTAGGGCGTGGCGCTGAAGAAGAGGCGCCGGGCAAGATGTGGATGGCCGCGTTCGGGATACTGCTCCGCGAGCGCGGCGCGGGCGAACCCGCGTGCGGCGAAGTACGACGTGGACCGGTGGTCGTCATGCTCGCTTCCGGCGCCCTCAGGCCCGAACGTGCACACGACCTCCGGCTTGACCTCGCGGATCGCCTGCACGATGTCCGCGGTGATGACGTCCGCCGGCGCGTCCTTCAGTCCGCCATCCGGCCAGCGCAGCAGGCGGGACCAGTGGAAGCCGACGCATTCGACGGCCGCGGCCCACTCCTTCGCGCGCTCCGCGGCGAGCTCGAGCTTGGACCAGGAGCCGAAGTCCTTGCCGAGCCAGAGGCCGGCATCGCCGCGGGTGAGCGTCAGCAGCGCGATCGTGTGTCCGGCCGCCGCGAGCTTCATGGGCGTGCCGGAGACGAACGATTCGTCGTCGGGATGCGCGTAGATGAACAGGGCCGTGCTGATGAGGACAGGTTAGCGTTCGCCGCTGATGAGGGAGGCGCACGACCGCGAGATCGCGATGATGTTCGATCGCATCGCCGCGCGCTACGACTTCCTGAACCGCGTCCTCTCGTTCGGGACCGACGTCGGCTGGCGGCGTCGTGCGCTCGCGCGCGCGGACATCCGTCCCGGGATGACGGTCCTCGACGTGGGCGCGGGGACCGGCGATCTCTCGTTCGCCGCGGCCTCGCGCGGCGCGCAGGTCGTGGCGATCGACCTGTCCGCGGGGATGCTGGCCGTCCTCGCGCGCCGTGCGACCGAGGGGCAGCCCCCGCGCATCCAGCCGATGGTCGGCAATGCGGAGCATCTGCCACTGCCCGACGCGAGCGTCGATCGCGTCATCACTGGCTTCACCGTGCGCAACGTCGCTGTTCTCGGCGCGGCGTTCGCCGAGTTCAGGCGCGTGCTGCGGCCGGGCGGCCGCGCGGTCGTGCTCGAGCTGTCGCACCCTCCGAACGCGGCATTCGCTCGGCTGTACTCGTTCTATTTCGATCGCATCGCGCCGGCCGTGGCTGCGCTCCTCGGTGGGGATCGCGAGGCGTACCGCTACCTGCCGCGCTCGCTGCGTCCGTTCCCCGACGCCGATCGGCTTGCCGCGATGCTCCGGGACGCAGGCTTCCGGAACGTCTCCTACGAACGACTAACGTTGGGGATCGCGGCGATCCATGTAGCAGAGACCTAGCCTTCGACAGGGCGAGCGACAGCTAGAGAAGGGGAGGAATGCTTCGGCGAGAGCCGAAAAGAATGGATTTTGACGTTCCCGAGGAGCTGCTGCTTCTCAAACGCACCGTGCGCGAGTTCGTGGAAGGCCGCCTCCAGCCCATCGAGCAGCAGGTCGAGGACGACGACAAGATCCCCGACGCGATCCTCAAGGAGATGGGCGCGCTCGGCTTCTTCGGGCTTCCGTTCCCCGAGGAGTACGGTGGCGTCGGCGCGGGCGACCTCGGCTATTGCGTCGCGCTCGAGGAGTTCGGCCGCACGTCGGCGGCGTTCTCGAACCTCATCGGCGCGCACACCTCCATCGGCTCCATGTCCATCTATCTGGGGGGCACCGAGTCCCAGCGGAAGCAGTACCTGCCGGACCTGACCGCCGGTAAGAAGATCGCGGCGTTCTCGCTCACCGAGCCGTCGTCTGGATCGGACGCGGCCTCGATCCAGACGAGCGCCAAGAAGCACGGCGACCGCTGGATCCTGAACGGCACCAAGATCTGGGTGACGAACGGTCCGATCGCCGATGTCGTCGTGGTCTACGCGGCGAATGACCGCACCCTCGGAGCGCGCGGCGGGATCACGGCCTTCATCGTGGAGAAGGGCTTCACGGGGTTCCGTGTCGGCAGGGTGGACGACAAGATGGGTCTCCGCGGCAGCTACACCGGCGAGCTCGTGTTCGAGGACTGCGAGGTACCCGAGGAGAACGTCCTTGGCGGCATGGTCGGCTCTGGCTTCCAGACGGCACTCGGCGCGCTCGACATTGGACGGATCTCGCTAGCCGCGGGCGCGGTCGGCTCGAGCCAGCACCTCCTCGAGCTCGCGATCGCGCACAGCAAGCGGCGCGTGCAGTTCGGCAAGCCCATCGCGGTGAACCAGGCGATCCAATGGATGCTCGCGGACTCCGCCGTCGAGATCCACGCCGCGCGCCTCATGGTCTACGACGCCGCGGCCAAAATGGACCGTGGCACGCGCGCGTCGACCGAGGCCGCCATGGTCAAGCTGTTCGCGTCGGAGATGGCCGGGCGGGTCGTTGATCGGGTGCTCCAGATCCACGGTGGGATGGGCTACATGAAGGAGTCACCGGTGGAGCGGGCCTATCGCGATGCGCGCATCTTGCGCATTTATGAAGGGACCAGCGAGGTCCAGCGGATGATCATCGCGGAGGAGCTCCTCAAGGCCTAGGAGGAGCCTTCAGCTCATTGGAGGGCGGTGCGTGGCGAAGCGGATCGCGGTCACACCGAGGCTGGGCATTCTGTCGCCGAAGTACGCGGCGAGCTACGACATCGACGTCCCGGTGTCGCTCGAGTACCCGCGCGTACCGCTGCACGCGCTCCTCGACGACGCGGCCGAGAGCTACCCGAGCTCCACCGCGACGATCTTCTTCAACGCGAAGCGGTCATACGCGTCGCTCCTGAAGGACACGAAGCGCTTCTCCGCCGGACTGCGCGCGCTCGGGGTGAAGCAGGGCGACCGCCTCGCGATCGACCTGCCGAACTGCCCGCAGTTCCTCATCGCGTTCTTCGGGGCGCTCCGCATCGGCGCGGTGGTCGTGCCGTGCAACCCGCTGTACACGCCGCCGGAGCTCCGGCACCAACTCGCGGACGCCGGCGCGGAGACGATCGTCGTCCTGTCGCGCGTCTACCCGGTCGTGAAGGCCGCACGCGAGGGCACGAAGATCCGCAACGTCATCGTCACCAACATCAAGGACGAGATGCCGCCGGTCCTCCGCACGCTGTTCACCCTCGCGAAGGAGAAGAAGGAAGGGCACCGCCAGGCATTCGAGGGGGACCCCGGTGCGATCGCGTTCAACAAGGTGCTCACATTGAACGGCGACGACTCCGCCGCGGAGGTGAGGGCCGATGACGTCGCCCTCCTCCAGTACACCGGCGGGACGACCGGAACGTCGAAGGGCGCGATGCTGTCGCACCGCGCGCTCGTCGCGAACACCCTGCAGTGCAAGGCCTGGTTCGGCCACGCGATGCGCGATGGCGAGGATGCGGTCATGGCGGTCATGCCGCTGTTCCACGTGTACGGGCTGACGACCGTCATGAACTTCGCGGTGCAGTCCGGCGCCGCGATGATCCTCGAGCCGCAGCTCGAC
This sequence comes from Candidatus Limnocylindria bacterium, assembly GCA_035937095.1. Classification (GTDB taxonomy): domain Bacteria; phylum Chloroflexota; class Limnocylindria; order P2-11E; family P2-11E; genus UBA4735. Next base: position 6,981 of record DASYVN010000210.1, on the reverse strand, counting down.
CTCGGGCATGTCCTGAAGGACACCCAGGCCCACAAGCCAAAGCTCTTCCACGGGGCACCGCGGATCTACAACGCGATCATCAACTCGCCGCTCGCGAAGAAGTACGACCTGCGATCCATCGTCGCCTGCATCTCCGGCTCGGCGCCGCTCATGATCGAGACGGCCCGCAGGTTCAAGGAGCTCACCGGCGCCAACCTCGTCGAGGGCTACGGGCTCACCGAGGCCTCGCCGGTCACGCACTGCAACCCGGTGTTCGACACGGCGAAGAACCGCATCGGCACGATCGGTCTGCCATTCCCGGACACCGAGAGCCGGCTCGTCGACCTCGAGACCGGCGAGCACGACGTCGCCCCGGGCGATGCCGGCGAGCTCGTCATCCGCGGCCCGCAGCTGATGGACGGCTACTACAACCAGCCCGGGGAGACCGCGCAGACGCTCCGCAATGGCTGGCTGTACACCGGCGACATCGCGACCATCGACGCCGACGGCTACGTCGCGATCGTCGACCGGAAGAAGGAGATGATCATCGTCTCCGGATACAACGTGTACCCCCGGGAGATCGAGGAGGCGCTGACGACGCATCCCGCGGTGCTCGAGGGCGCGGCCATCGGCGTGCCGCATCCGATCAAGGGCGAAGAGGTGAAGGCCTTCGTCGTCCTCAAGCCAGGGCAGACGGCCACCGCGGACGAGCTCATCGCGTTCTGCCGCGAGCAGCTCGCACCGTTCAAGGTGCCGAAGGCGATCGAGTTCCGCGAGTCGCTGCCGAAGACGCTCATCGGGAAGGTCCTGCGGCGCCAGCTCGCGGAGGAGGACAAGAAGAAGCGCGCGACCGCAGCGTGATCGGCGAGTACCTGCGCGCGACCCTCGTCACCGTCAGCGGCACCTTCGTGCCCGAGGCAAACTCGGGCGCCGTCGCCGACGCGATCGTCGCCGAGCTCGGCGCCATCGGCCGGCCGAAGCTCCTCGCCGACCTCCGTCTGTTCCTACGGCTCGTCGACTCGCGCCTCGCGAATCTCGCGCTCGTGCAGCGCCCCGTGCGGTTCAGCGACCTCGTCCAGCCCGAGCGCGAGGCGTACCTGCGGCGCTGGGCGGACTCGCGCATCCCGCTCCTCCGCACCGGCTTCCAGGCGGTGAAGCGGCTGTCCCTCTTCATCGCGTACTCCCGCCCGGAGGCCGGCGCTGCCGCGCTCCTGCCGGAGACTGGCTATATCCGCCCTGACCCATTGCCGCTGGCGGCCCGGCCGCTCGCGATCGCCTCGCTCGTCGTCCGCGATGGCGACACGCTCGACTGCGACGTCTGCGTCGTCGGCTCCGGCGCCGGCGGCGCCGTCGCCGCGTTCGAGGCTGCGGCTGCCGGACGCTCGGTCATCGTCCTCGAGTGCGGACCGGCGTGGAGCGAGCCGGATCTCGTCCCCCGCGAGGCCGAGGGAAGCGCGCGGCTCTTCTGGGATCGCGGCCTCGCCGCGACCGAGGACCTCGGCGTCGTCCTCTTCGCGGGGCGCGCCCTCGGCGGCGGGACCGCCGTGAACTGGATGACGTCGCTGCGGCTTCCGGACGACATCCGCGCCGAGTGGGAGGCCCTCGGCGCCGACGGGATGGGCCGCGAGCTCGACGAGCACTACGCGGCCGTGGAGGAGCGCATCGACGTCAACACCGACGAGAGCATCCGCAACGCGCAGAACGACGCCCTCGCGCGCGGGCTTGACGCCCTCGGGATCCCCTGGTCGGTGATCCCGCGCAACGCGCGCGGCTGCGGCGACTGCGGGCATTGCGGCTACGGCTGCCGCGCCGGCGCAAAGCGCTCGAGCGCCCGCACCTTCCTCAGTGATGCGGTCGCCCAGGGCGCGCGCGTCGTGGCCGACTGCGAGGCCCGCACGATCACGACCGCCACGGGCACGGTGACTGGCGTGACCGCGCTCGTCGGCGGCCGGCGGATCACGGTGCGCGCGCCGCGCGTGGTCCTGGCCGGCGGCGCGATCGGCACCCCCGCGCTGCTCCTGCGTTCAGGGCTCGGCGGACCGAACGCCGGGCGACGGCTGTTCCTTCACCCGGTGCCCGCGGTCTTCGCGCGGTATCCGGAGCCGATCCGGATGTGGTCCGGCGTGCCGCAGAGCGTCGTGTCCGATGCGTTCGCGCGGATCGACGGCGCGTACGGCTTCCGCCTCGAGGTACCGCCGGTTCTTCCCGGCGTCGCCGCGGCCGGGATCGCGTGGCGCTCGGCCGAGCAGCACCGCGCGGCCATGCGGGCGCTCGATCATCACGCCGCGTTCATCCCGATCGTCCGCGATCGCGAGCCTGGACGGATCCGCATCGACCGTGCTGGGACCGCCATCGTGTCGTACGCGGTGCGGGGTGCCGACGCGGCGATGTGTGCGCGCGCGATCGTCGAGACGACCCGCGTCCATCTGGCCGCCGGCGCGCGCGAGGTCTTGACAAACCACACGCGGCCGCTCGCGATCGAGCCGGGTGGCGACACACGGGCGTTCGCCGAGGCGGTCACGCTCCGAGGCGTCGCGCCGAACACCGTCGGGATCTTCAGCGCGCACCAGATGGGTACGGCCGGGATCGGCGGCCGGCGTGACAGCGTGAGCGATCCGGACGGAGCGGTCCGCGGCATCCGGGGCCTGCACATCGCCGACGCGAGCGCGTTCCCGAACGCCTCGGGCGTGAACCCGATGCTCACGGTGATGGCCCTCGCCCGACGCAACGCGCGGCGGATGCTCGCCAGCCCGGCCTAGTGCGCTGACTCCAACGCGTCGTGGGCGCGGGCACGATCGACGTTGAAGCCTTCCCACGCATCTTGCCCGCCCGCACGCGCTCTCGCTGTCGTTCGAAGCCAGGCCCGGAGGAGGTCTTGGTCCGGCGGCGGCAGGGAAGGCAACAGCTCAACGAGCACCGGGTACGCGCCGTCGCCGAGGCTGACGAGGTAGGCCGGATCCATCCTGCGTTCGGCATCGGATGGAAGGACCGACGGATCGATGAGCCGCTGCAGATCGGCGCGCGCGACGAACGTGGAAGGCGAGAGGACGTTAACTCCCAGGCCAACGAGGAGCGCGGCTCCAACGACGGGCTGCAGCGCGTAGCGCATCTGTTTCGCGACGATGCACCAGCCGAGGATCAGGAGCACCAGGGCGAGGAACACGATCGCGGCCAGCGCGTAGAAGCGCAGCTCGGTCCAGCCATACGCAAGCTGGTAGAGGTCGAGCCGGTACCAGGCTGACACGAGCACGACGATGGTGAGCGCCACGAGCAGGAGTCCGAGCGTTGTCGTGGCGCGCGAGCGCGCACCTCTTTGCAGCCCGAGGCCGAAGAGCAGCGCGCCGACCAGTGAAGCGCAGGCGATCAGCTCGAAGAAGCCGCGCCGCGCGTACGCGCTGTACGGGAGGCCGGCAGCGTCGATCGTGTCACGACCGCCGAATAGGTATCCGACCTGGAAGACCACGAACGCCGCGAACAGCAGATCCACGCACGCGAGGAGCACGGCCGCCGTCTCGACGGCGATCATCCCGGGCGAGCCGGCCGTCGGGTGCAGCAACGGAGGACGCGCGAGCTTCGATAGTGCGGCGGCGGCGAGCCAGGCGATGAGGATGAACAGCAGCAAACGCGGCACCGCGTCGCGGAAGAGCTCCCGCCAGCGCACGACGTCGACGAGATCGTTCAGCCGTCGCGCGTAGACCGGGTCGGCCGATGCGAAGAGGATCGAGAACACGATCAGGAAGGGGCACGCGAGCGCCGCGCCGCTCGCGTACCGCGGAAGCCGTCCGGTCCGCGACCGCACCTGTTCGGCGATCGGGCCGCTGGCCGCACGTGCGATCCGCGCCGGCCGAACGATCATGCCAGCGATCCCGTCGGCCACCTCCCACCCCAACGCGCGCGCGTCGAGCCGCGTGACCCGCGCGCCGCCCAGCGCCGCGATCCATGCGACGGCCAGCGCCGCGGCAACGGCGACGTTGAAAGACACGAGCGCCGCGTCCGCGCGGATCACGCAGAGCGCCGCGAAGGCCAACGCCGCCACCGGCAACCACCGGTCCGCCAACTCAGGTCGACGCTCTCGGGGGCGCAACGACCATCCGAGTGCCAGGAACAGCGCGGTCGCGACCAGCACGTTCACCCCCGCGGCGCGTGCGAAGAAGAGCTGCTGTCCCGCGATGCCGAAGAACAGCGCAGCGAGTAGCGTCGCGACCGGCCCACGCACAGACGGATCCTCGCCACCGACACGGCCGTGTGTCATCCCACGTGTGAGACGACATCGCACTATGGGCGGAGTACCGTTCGCGCGATGCGGCTTCAGGATCACGAGCGCGTCTCGAAAGCCATCCGCACGCTCAAGGGTGACCGCTCGCTCGACTCGCTGGTCGACAGGATCTACGAGATCACCGAGGGGTCCGTCGTGCTCGATCGCGCGACGCTCCAGCGTGTCGCGACGGGGCAGACGAGGGTGACGAGGGCGATCGACAGCCCTGAAGACTGCGTGCGGCTGTACTTCGCGCTGATGATCGTCGGCTGCGAAGAGGAGCTGACGCTCGCCGAGATCGTCGGGGAAGGCCGCACGATGCTCGCGGGATTCGTCGGGGAGCCGCTCGCGACGCTCGTCTTTGCCGACCTGCGCAGAACGTTGCCGACGCTGACGGATCTGCGAACGCTCCGCGAATACCTTGAGGAGGGACTGCGCGTATGGCTACGGAAGTGAGCTCACGGTTGGTCCCGGCGGAGAGCAACACCCTGCGCTCGGAGGAGGAGCGGTTGCGCGCGATGCTCGCGGAACGGCTGGGCATCGACACGCGCTTCGCATCGCTGCGGGGCACGCGCGCGTTCCTCGTCAGCCCGATGTCCGCGGGGCGTCCGAAGGGCCTCGTTGTCGACCGGTCGGTGAATGCGGCCGAGCGCATCTCCCTCTACGTCCACCTTGCCGCACACATCGCGCTGCGGCACGATCTGCCGCTCGTCACGATCGTCGAATCGCGTGCTGCAGCGACATCTGGTGACGCGAATCGCCATCGCGATGCGGATCAGCTCGCGCGCGCGATGTGGTGGGGGACGACGGCGCGTACGGAGCTCCGCGAGCTTTGGCCCGGCCGGCGTTCGCCCATCCTCCGGCCGCTCCTCGCGAGCCGACCAGGCCGGCTGGGCTTGCGCGTCGTCCTCCTGGGGCTCCGTCGCATGTATTACGCGGTGCGCGCTCGTCGCCTCTTGGAGGGTACGGTCATCGCGCGATGGCTTCGCGACGCGCTCTGCGTCACTGCGGTCGTGTGTGCCGCGCCGGAACTCGCTGCCGGCGCACGCGTCGGCCTGAAGCCCTAGCGCACCGGCGCGCGGCGGTGATCGCACCGGATCCTGCAGCCGTGGTTCGCTCTGCTTCACGATCGGTCGCTGAGGCGCCGCTGCCGTAGGGTACGGCCGTGCCCACTAAGAAGGCGCAGCCGCTACGAAAACCGGCGCCAACGATCATCTCGAGCGGCAACGGCCGCGCGGCGCTCCCGACCGGCGTCCGCATCCTCGCGAAGGGCGGCAGCGCCCTCGACGCAGTCGAAGCGTGCGCGCGCGTCGTCGAGGCGGATCCGAAGGATGACACCGTCGGCTTGGGCGGTCTGCCGAACGTCCTCGGCGTCGTCGAGCTCGACGCGTCGATCGTTGACGGTACGACCCACGCAGCCGGTTCGGTCGCCGCGCTCACCGGGTTCCTGCATCCGATCACCGTCGCGCGGGCGGTCATGGAGCAGCTTCCACACGTGATGCTCGTCGGCGTCGGCGCGGCGCGTTTCGCGCGCGAGATCGGCGCCGAGGAGGCCGACCTGCTCACGCCGGAGTCGCGGAAGCACTGGATCGAGCGGCTGCGGCTCGCGAAGCACACGCCCGCGTCCATCGCGTCGGCACGCGCGCTCGCGCCGGCGGTGCTGGAGATGGTGGAGGAACGCGGCACGGTGAACTTCATCGCCATCGACAAGCGCGGCAACGTCGCATCCGCGGTGACGACGAGCGGATGGGGCTTCAAATACCCCGGTCGCGTCGGGGACTCGCCGATCATCGGCGCGGGCCACTACTCCGACACGCGGTACGGCGGCGCGGCGTGCACCGGCTTCGGCGAGCTCGCGATGCGCAACGTCACGACGAAGACGGCCGTCGACCGGCTCGCCGAGGGGAAGACCGCCCCCGAGGTCGCCGACGGGGCGATTGCCGACGCGAACGGGCTCGTCAGCCACGGGAGCCGGCTGAACATCGTCGTCCTCGCGGCGAACGGCGAGCACGCCGCGGCCACCACCAAACGCGGCGTCCAGTACGCGTATCAGTCTGTCGGCATGACCCGCGCCGCCGTGCGGCCACGCACGATCGTGCGCCGCCGCTCCCGATGAATCCGCGCTGGGCGGCGTACGCCGCGTACGCCAACTCGCTGGCCGCGCTCGCGCAGCTCCTCACATCCGGCGGCGATCCCAAGGCCAACGGCGTGATGGGCGTCCTGAACAACGCGTCGGGGGTGGTGTGGGCCGCGAGCTTCGTGCCGGTCGCCTACCTCTTCTATCGCGCGTCGCGCACGCACGCGACCATTGTCAGCGCCGCCGTACTCGCGTTCGGGGTCGTCGCGTTCGGCGCCGCGACGTTCCTCGAGATCGCGACCGCGACCGGCCAGCTGACGTTCGTTCAAGAGACGGTCGCGTACTACCCGGTGCTCGGTGGGATCGGCGTGTGGCTCCTGATGGCCGAAGGCGTCGCGTTGATGGAGACCGACCTGCCGCGCACGCCGCTCGTGTTCGGCGCGGTCATCGGCGCGCTGTGGTTCTTCGCCAACGTCCTGTTCGGTGCGGGCGGGCTGCCATCGCCGACGGCCGAGGGATCGATCAACGACCTGACCGACAGCGGCATCCTTGTTCTCGAGACCGCGTTCCTGCTGCAGCCGTTCTGGGGGCTCTGGCTCGGACGCTCGCTCCTCGTGCCTCCGCCGACGCGCACGCCCGCGGCCCGCTAGATCACAACGCCGCGACGGCT
>DASYVN010000209.1:0-4921 GCA_035937095.1 Candidatus Limnocylindria bacterium | reverse complement strand
AGCAACTAGGGCGGACTAGCATCGCGGACGTGCCTGACACTGGACCAGCAGGGGCCGCGGGGCGGGCGGCGACAAGTGAACGCCGCCCGCTCACCATCCTGTTCGCCGACATCGCCGGCTCCACCGCGATCGCCGAGAAGCTCGACCCCGAGGATTGGACGATCCTGGTCGGCAAGGCCTTCGGCCGGCTCAACGCGGCCGCCGCCCGGTACGACGGAACGGTCGCGCGGCTCATGGGCGACGGCGTGCTCGTCTTCTTCGGCGCTCCGGTCGCGCATGAGGACGACCCCGAGCGCGCGGTGCGCTGCGGGCTCGACATGGTGCGCGAGATCGACGGCGTCGGCGGCGAGGCGCACGCGCAGCACGGCGTGCCGCTCCAGGTCCGCGTGGGCATCAACACCGGGCCGGTCGTCGTCGGCATGGTCGGGAGCGACATCGCGCACGAGTACACCGCGATGGGCGATGCGGTGAACATCGCCGCGCGGATGCAGGCCGCGGCGCCGCCCGGCGGCGTCATGATCACGGCCGCCACGCACAAGTTCGTCGCGCCACTTGTCGACACGATCGACGCCGGCCGCCTCGAGCTCAAGGGCAAGGCCGAAGCGGTGCACGGCTACCAGGTGACCGGCCTGCGCCGCGGTGCGGTGAGCGCGCGCGGCCTCGGCGAGGACGTGCATTCGACGATGATCGGCCGCGACGCCGAGCTCGCGCGCCTGCGCGACGCGTTCGCGATCGTCCGTGCGCGGCAGGGCCGCGTCGCCTCGATCCTTGGCGAGCCGGGGATCGGGAAGAGCCGGCTCCTCGCCGAGCTGCGCGCGCACGTCACGGCGGCGGATCCGAAGGCGACCTGGGTCGAGGCCCGCTGCCTGTCGTACGGACGCACGCTCCCGTATCACCTCGTCACCGACCTCGTCCGCTCGTGCATTGGCGTCGCGGCGACCGCGGACGAGCCCGAGGTCCGCGCGGCACTCGAGCAGCGGACGAAGGCGCTCTTCGGTGAGGCCTGGTCGGATCCGTACACGTACCTTGGCCACCTCCTGTCGATCCGGCTCGATCCGGAGGTCCGGGCGCGGGTCTCGGCGCTCGAGTTCGAGACCGTGAAGCGTTATGTCTCCTCGCTCATCGGCCTCGTGCGCGCGCTCAGCCTCACCGGCCCGGTGGTCGTCGCCTGCGAGGACCTCCATTGGGCCGATGCCGCATCGGTGGACGTGCTCAAGCAGCTGCTGGCCCTCGCGAACGAGCTGCCGCTCTTCATCGTCGCGACGTCGCGTCTCGACCGCGAGAGCGAGGGCTGGCGGCTCGTCTCCTCGGTGCGCGACTTCTTCGGCGATGCGCTCATCGAGCTCCGGCTCGACCCATTGTCGGGAGAGGAGACCCGCACGCTCGTCGCGAACCTCTTGCGCGTCGAATCCCTGCCGCAGGAGACCCGCGATCACATCCTCGAGAAGGCCGAGGGCAACCCATTCTTCGTCGAGGAGGTCATCCGCATGCTCATCGACCGCGGCGCGATCGTGCGTGACGGCGAACGCTGGATCGCCACGTCGCGGGTCTCGGACGTCGAGATCCCCGACAACCTTCAGGGACTGCTGCTCGCCCGCATCGATCGGCTGCCGCCCGAGAGCAAGCACACGCTGCGCGTCGCGTCAGTAATCGGCCGCCAGTTCGGGGTCACGATGCTCGAGCGGCTGCTCGAGGCGAAGACCGGATGAGCGCCCGGCACGAGCTCGGGACCCTGGAGGCGAGCGGTCTCGTGCAGGTCGCCGCGCTCGAGCCGGAGCTCGAGTACTTGTTCCGGCACGCTCTCGTCCAGGATGCCGCATACGGCTCGCTCCTGAAGCAGGACCGCCGTTCGCTGCACCGGCTCGCGGCCGAGACGCTTCTCGCGCTGTACCCGAAGCGTCGCGGCGAGCTGGCGCCGGTCGTCGCCCTGCATCTCGAACGGGCCGACGATCCGGCCGCCGCGGCCGAACACCTGGTTGTCGCGGGCGAGCACGCTCTCGACCGGTTCGCGAACCGCGAGGCCCTCGCGTTCTTCGATCGCGCTCAGGCTGATCTGACCGACGACGACTCGCGGATCGACCTCAGGCTCCGCGCGGCCCTCGGCTCTGCGAAGGTGGGCTGGGCGTTCGGCGACCAGGCGAGGCCGATCGAGGGGTTGGAGCGCGCGCTCGCGTTCGGCGAAGAGCGCGCGGACCCGAAGCTCGTCGGCAACGTGTATTTCTGGATCACGTTCCTCCGCCGCATGCGGGGCGAACGTCCTGACACGAGCCCTGAGCTCACGCACGCCGCCGAGCGCGCGGCGCAGATCGGGACAGCCCTCGGCGATCCGGCCGCCGAAGCGATCCCGAACGCCTTCGCCGGCGTCGGCATGATAGCCACCGGGAACCTGCGTGACGGTGCGCAGCTGCTCGAGGAAGCCCTTCCGCCGATCGTGGCGCACGCGGACCCATTGTCATCTGCGATCCTCAGCGGCCTGCTCTCGGTCACGTATTCGCGCCTGGGCGAGTTCGCGGCAGCCGAGCGAAGCCTCGGGCACGCGGAGCAGCTCGCGCAGAGGGGTGATCCGATCGCCGAGCTCGACGCGCAGATCGCGCGGAGCGTGCTGCTCATCGAGCGCGGCGACTTCGCCGCGGCCGCGGCCCTCGCTTCGCAGTGCGCCCTCCGGTCCGAGGAGCTCGGCGCCGTCGCCTGCGTCGTGGGCGCGAACGTCATCGCCGGCTCGGCGCACCTCGCCCGCGACGAATTCCTCGGCGCGAAGCTGCCGCTCGAGCGCTCGACCGACCTTGCGAACATCTCGGGGATGACCCGGATGCGCACCCTCGCCGAGGGCATGCTCGGCTCGGTCGTCGCGCAGCTCGGCGACCTCCCGGCCGCGACGGCGGACTGGAACGTCGCCCTCGAGCGAGCCAGGGCGACGCACGATCGCTACGGCGAGGCGACGACGCTTTGGATGCGCGCACGAACCGCGTTGCGCGCGACGCCGCCGGACTGGTCGGGTGCGGTCGTGGATCTCGACGTGACGACTGCGCTCTTCGACGCGATGCAGGCGCGGCCAGCGCTCGCCCGGAGCCTCCGCGATCGGGCCCTGGCGCTCCAGGGCCTCGGCCGGACGAGCGAAGCGGAGGAGATCGACCGACACGCGCGCGCGATCGGTGTAGAGCTGGGGCTGAAGGACTTCGCGCCGTAGCCCCGTCCGCGGATGCACCGCGCATCTTCACCGGGATCGGGCGTACGTACGATCGGGTCGCCACGGTCCTCTCGTTCGGTCAGGATCCCCGCTGGCGCCGGGCACTCGTCGCATCGGTGGATGCGAAGCCAGGCCAGCTCGTTCTCGATGTCGCGACCGGAACGGGCCTCGTCGCGCGCGCGCTCCGGGAGCGGTACGCCTGCCGCGTTGTCGGCCTGGATCAGAGTTCCGACATGCTCGCCGCGGCGCGCGATCGGGATGGCCTGTTCGCCGGCTTCGTGCGCGCCCGCGCGGAACGGCTCCCGTTCCCTGACGCGTCGTTCGATCACGTGACGTTCACCTACCTCCTCCGCTACGTCGATGACCCCGCCGCGACGCTCCGCGAGCTCGCGCGCGTGCTTCGCCCGGGCGGGCGCCTTGCGACGCTCGAGTTCGGCGTGCCGCGCGGCCCCGCCTATCCGCTCTGGTGGCTGTACACACGCGTCGGCCTGCCGCTCGCCGGCCGGGTCGTGTCGGCGCGCTGGCGTGAGGTCGGCGCGTTCCTCGGCCCGAGCATCGAGGCCTTCTACCGCCGCCATCCGCAGGAGCGGATCGATCGGTACTGGCGCGACGCGGGACTCACCGACATTCGGGTGCGGCGGATGAGCCTCGGAGGCGGCACGGTGATGAGCGCAACCCGGGCGTCGCGCTTCTCGAGCTCGATGGACGGATCGCCGCTCGGCGCGGCCTTCTACGCGCTCCGGCCCGGCGGCTGGCGCGACTACTGGACGCTGCTCCACCCGCCGTACACCCTTTGGCTCCTGTCGAACGCGCTCCTCGGCGCGGCGGTCGCGCCCGCGCCGGATCCGCGCATCGTCGCGGGCGGGCTCCTTGCGTTCGGCCTCGCGGTCGGCGTCGCCGCCCACTCCTTCGACGAGCTCCACGGCCGGCCGCTCTCGACGCGGATCCCGTCGGGCGTCCTGGCCGCGCTCGGCGCGCTTGCCCTCGCCGTCGCGGTCGCGCTCGGGATCGCCGCGCTCCCGCTCGTCGGCGCCGGGTTGCTCGCGTTCGTCGTCGTCGGCGCGGTGCTCGTCATCGGTTACGCGTTCGAGGCGCCGCTCATCCACTCGGATCTGGGCTTCGCCCTCGCGTGGGGCGCGTTCCCCGCGCTGACGCTCGCGTACGCGACGGGCGCCGGGGCGCTCCCCGCCGCGGCCGTCGCCGGGGGGGCGGCGTTCCTCAGCCTCGCGCAACGCCGTCTCTCGACGCGCGTGCGTGGCATCCGTCGCAAGGCCACGAGCGTCGCGGGCGAGATCCGTTACCGCGACGGCTCGCGTGAGACGATCGACGCGCGGTCGCTCATCGCGGCACCGGAGGCCGGACTCCGCCTGCTCTGGCCGGCGATCGCGCTGCTCGCGGTCGGTGTCCTGCTCTCGCGCTGGCTGTGAGCGGAGTCCTTAGCGCCAGAGTGGGATGAGCATCGGGACACACTCGGCGTAGCGGCCGTACGCCGGTCCGAGCGCCTTACGCAACAGCCGCTCCTCGGCCGCGGCGCGCACGTACAGCGCGGGGAACGCGCCGAGCAGCGTGCCGGCGATGAGCAGCCCGTTCCCGGTCGCGAGGCAGGTCCCGATCAGATGGACGGCGAGGCCGAAGTACACCGGGTGCCGCACGATCGCGAACGGGCCGCGATCGACGACCTCATGGCCCTCGTGGACCTCGACCTCCATATCGAAGTGGCGGCCGAGCGTCCGC
>DASYVN010000208.1:0-1721 GCA_035937095.1 Candidatus Limnocylindria bacterium | reverse complement strand
CCGATGCCCGCGAACGAGGCCTGGCCGTTCGGGTTCGCGAGCCCGCTCACGATCCCGACGACATCGCCCTCGCGATTGAACAGCGGTCCGCCCGAGTTGCCTGGATTCACCGACGCGTCGAACTGGATGAGCTCGGTCATCGGCTTGGCCGCGCCCGGCGGCTGGATGGTGCGGTGCAGTCCGGAGATAACGCCGGTCGACAGGCTGCGACTCAGCCCGAACGGATTGCCGATGACGATCGCGTCATCGCCCACGTTCAGCGTGTTCGGATTGCCCATCGTCGCGATCGCCATCCCGTCGGGATGACCGAGCGCACGGATGCCGGCGATGTCGTTGTCCGCCTGCTTCGCGAAGATCCTGGCCTCGACCGTCAGACCATCGGCGAACGTGACGGTGATCTTGGTCGCGTCCGCCACGACGTGGAGCGCGGTGAGGATGTCGGCGTCCTCGTCGATGATGACCCCGCTCCCGAGGGCGGTCTTGCCGTCCGGTAGCTCGGAACGGACCGTCACAACGGTCTGCGCGAGCTTCGCGTAGAGCTCCGGGATCGTGAGCGTCGGCGCCGGGATGGCGGTGTCGACGGTGCCGAGTTGCACGCCGGGGGGCAATGCGGACACCGTCAGGACCATCGCCGCGAAGACGAGGATCGCGGTGATGACGAGCTCGATGCGCTCGCGGCGGCTGCGCGCCCGGAGCCACGCCGCGACCCGCTTCCGGCCGCGAAGCGGTGGCTCAGCGACGACGACAGGTTCAGGCGCCGGCGCGACGCCGTGCCGCGGGAAAGATCCGTACGGCCGGTCCGCTTTGGAGCCCGTCATCCCCTCGGCGAGTCTAGGCCCCGCGCCATGAGAAGTGGGTAAGAATCGGGCGATGACGAAGGCCCGGATGTCGCGGATCCGGCCCTGCACATCGGGCACTACACGATGCCGGCGACAACACGCGCTTCCCGGCCGACCGGATTGTGACCGCGTATCTCGTCGAGCATTCTGACGGACCGTTGCTCATGGATACCGGCTTTTCGGCCTCGCGATAATTCAGCGCGAGCCCGTCACTCATCCGCCGACGATGGCCTGCGCGCAGCGGTTCGAGATCTGCGTGCGGAGCTCGTCGGTGATCGCTCCCGACGCGATCCCCTGCTGGAACCGGTCGTAGGTCGGGTAGAGCTGCTCGTACGCGTTCAGCGTGCACACGCAGAACGCCTGCGCGATCCGCTCGGGCACCACGTTGGGGTCGATACCGGAGACGCAAGACCCGACGATGGTCGCTGCCGCGGTCGCGGGATAACGGCCGAACGGGGTCGGAAGGGGCGGCGCCGTCGCGTCGGGCTGCTGTCCCGGAAGGGCGATCGGGACGTCGGGCGTCCGTGACGGCCGCGCGACCGGTGCCGCGAACGTTGCCCCGATCAGGCCGACGAGCAGCAGCACGACCACGACGAGGATCGGAAGAGCGCTTGCGCGGCGTCGGCGACTCACGAGTGCCACCACGGGATCGGACGCGCGACCCGGCCGTCGCGTACCGCGACGCCCTCGCGCTCGAGGAGACGAGACTGCTCGGGCCAGCGCGGGGCGAGCCGCCCATTGGCCGTCACGACGCGATGCGCCGCGCCGGTGTCCAGGCCGCGCGCGAGCGCCGCGCCGACGGCGCGTGCTGCGGCCGGCTTGCGGAGCCGGTCCGCGACCATCGAGTAGCTCGCGACGCGACCGCGCGGGATCCGCTTCACC
>DASYVN010000207.1:0-8850 GCA_035937095.1 Candidatus Limnocylindria bacterium | reverse complement strand
ATGGCCGGGTCGAGCGCCGACTCGTCGTTGTAGACGAGCTGCACCTCGCGGCCGGCCAGCGCGCCGCCTTTGAGCTTGAGATAGAGGTCGGCGGCCCGCCGCTGCGACGCCCCGATGTCCGAGTCGATCGCCGACTCGGTGAACGGAACGAGGATGCCGATCTTCAACGGTCCGAGCGCGACCGGCGCCGGGGACGGCGGTGCGGTCGCCGTGCAGGCCGAGACAACGACGAGCGTGACGAGGAGCGCCGGCCAACGGCCGGCGCTCCCCCACGATCGGTTACTTCGCGGCGCTGACGTACTCGTCGGTGTAGGTCGTCGAGAGATCGATGTTCGGGTTCTTCTGAACGTTCTCGTTGAACTGCTTCAGCAGGCTCAGCTCGAACTCCGGGGCGCCCTTGGTCATTTTCCCGTCTGGGCTGAACATCCCCATGCTGTCCTTGAGCGCCTGGACGTATCCGTCCTTGTCGCCGCCGTAGTAGTCCGTCGGGAGCTTCTCCGCGATCTCCAGCGGCGTGTGCGTCCCGATCCACTTGAGGGTCTTCACGTACGCGTTGACGACGCGCTGGACGATGTCCTTGTTCTTGGCGATGTAATCGGCGCGCGCGAACACCGAGATGAACGGGTAATCGCCGCCGAGCGCGGCGCGGGTCGTCTCGGGCTTGGACAGGTCGACGAGCAGCAGCCCGTCACCGGTCTTCTGCATGCGCAGCACCGTCGGCTGGGTCGTGACGCCGACATCGATCTTGCCCTGCTTCATCGCGGCGATGAACGTGTCCCCCGCGCCGGCCGCGACGTAGTTCACGTCGGAGAGGGCCAGGCCGGCCTTGATCGCCATCACGCGCATGAGCGTGTGCGTGCCCGAGCCGATCGAGGTAACGCCGGCGTTGGCGCCCTTCCAGTCCTTGGGAGACTTGATCGTGTCCGCCTTCTGCTTCGCGACCATGACGAACTCGCCGGGCTCCTGAAGGAGCAGGGTGACCATCGTGATCGACTTGCCCGCGGCTGCGATGTCGATGGTGTGGTCGTACGAGCCGGAGCCGAAGTCGACGTTGCCGGCGACAACCTCGACCGTCGTGTCCTTTCCGGATGGCTCGTCGATGAGGTCGACCGTGAGGTTCTGGTCAGCGAAGTATCCGAGCGCCTCGGTGAGCTTGTTCGGCAGGTAGATCTGCTTGTTGAGCCCGCCCACCATGATCGAGATCTTTGCGGGAGCCGGCTTGGTCGCGGCGGCCGCGGTCCCCGCCGCGGTGGTCGCCGCTGGGCCCGGGGTACCCGCCGAACCTCCGCACGCTGCGGCGATCAGGCTGGTGATGAGCACGAGTGCCGGAAAACGGGAGCGCATATGTCCTCCTCCTGATTTGTTCGCTACATGGTCGTTGGGTTGTTGATCGCGTTGGGACGCCACTTGATGAGGAAATTCTCGAGCCGCACGATGAGGGCTTCCGCAATGATCGCGAGGACCGCGAGGATGAACATCGCGGCGAAGACGCCGTTCGCGTTGAACGTCCCCTGGGCCGTCGCGATCATCAGGCCGATGCCCTTTCTCGCACCGAGGTATTCGCCGACGATAGCGCCCACGAGGGCGAAGCCGAAGCTCGTGTGGAGGCTCGCGAGGATCCATGAGAGCGCGGACGGCAGGATGACGTGTCGCGACAGCTGGCCCTGGCTGGCGCCAAGGATCCTGGCATTCGCGAGCAGGTCACGATCGACCTCCCGCACGCCCTGGAACGCGTTGAAGAACACGACGAAGAAGACGAGTACGACAGCGAGCGCGACCTTCGACTGGATGTCCAGGCCGAGGGCGATCGCGAAGATCGAGCCGAGCACGATCCGAGGCATCGCGTTCAGCACGTTGATGTACGGACCAAGCACGTCCGACAGAAGGCGGTTCCGGCCGAGCGCGACGCCGAAGATGATGCCGAGGATCACGCCGATGGCGAAGCCGAGGACGGTCTCCTCGAGGGTCACGGCGATCTGCTCCCAGAGCGGACCTTGGGCCGTGCCCTTCTGCACCCACGAGACCAGCTGGCTCCAGATCCCGGACGGCTGACCGAAGAAGAACGGATCCACGACGCACGTGCCGCTGTCCGGGCCGTGGCAGGCGAGGCGCGTCGTGAGCTCCCAGCTCCCGACGATGAAGACCGCGAGGGCGAAGCGAAGGATGAGCACCAGCCGGCGGCGTCGTTGGTAGGCTCTCGCCCGCGCGACGTCGAAGTCGTCGGCGACCGCGTTGGTCTGCGCCAACGGGTTAAGACGCGACGAGGTGCTTGGAGCGCTCATAGCTGACGAGAACCTCGTCTCGAAGGTCCTTCCAGATCTCCTCGTAGATCTCGATGAAGCGCGGCTGGAAACGGACCTCGGCGATGTTCCGGGGCCGCGGAAGGTCGACGCGGTACGTTCCCTTGACCGTTCCGGGCCCCGCCGTGATCACGACGACACGGTCGGCAAGCCCGATGGCCTCTTCGAGATCGTGCGTCACGAACACGACGGAGGCTCCGGTCGACGCCCAGAGCTCGAGCAGCTCGTTCTCCATGAGGGCGCGCGTTTGGACGTCGAGCGCGCTGAAGGGCTCGTCCATCAGCAGGATCCGCGGTTGGTTGATGAGCGTCTGGGCGAGCGCCACGCGCTTGCGCATCCCGCCCGAGAGCTGGTGCGGGTAGTAGCGTTCGAAGCCCGCGAGCCCCACGCGCGCGATCCAGTCGCGGGCTTGCGTATTCGCCTGCTCGGAATCGACGCCGCGGAACCGTGGACCCATCGACACGTTCTCGAGCACGTTCTTCCACGGAAAGACGGCGTCACGCTGGAACACGTACCCGACGCTTCTGCCGACAGTCCGCACCGGCGCGCCGAACACGCGAATGGTGCCGACGCTCGGCGGCTCGAGGCCGGAGATGAGTGCCAGGGTCGTGGACTTGCCGCAGCCGGTGGGACCCACGACTGCGCAGAACTCGCCCGCCGCCACCGTCAGGTCGAGGTCCCGCAGGGCAGTGAACGATTTGCCGGACGGCGACACGAATCGCTTCGTGACCCCGCGCAGCTCGATCGCCGGCCCCTTCGCGTCAGCCTCCCGCACCGTCCGGACACCTTGACGTCACCCGCTCGCCACGTACAGCGATTCGGTCGTTGCGCCCTTTCTGGTCATTGAGGTCGCGCGATCGCGTCGTCACGGCAGCGTACGCCGCGACCACATAGGGTGACGGTCGTGGAGATGGGGCGCTACCCGATCATCCCGTGGCCTCGGGCGATCGACGCCCGCGACGGGGCGTTCGCGTTGGGCGCGGGACTGCAGATCGCCCTCGTCGACGGCGGGAACTCGGACGTGCGTCGGCTTGGTGACCTGCTTGCCCGATACCTGCGCGAGCTGGCGGGCATCAACGCGGAGATCGGCGATGGTGGCGCGATCCGGATGGGGCTTCGATCGGACGCGCCGGCAGGCACCGAGTCGCACGCGCTCGACATCACGCCGGAACGGATCGAGCTGACGGCGCGCGACCCCCGCGGGCTCTTCTACGGGATCCAGACGCTGCGCCAGCTCATCGCGGCGTCCCCCAAGGCCGTGCCGGCGGTGCGCATCGAGGACGCGCCACGATTCCCCTACCGCGGGCTCCATCTCGACGTCGGGCGGCACTTCTTCCCGGTCGAGTTCATCAAGCGGTACATCGACCTGCTCGCGACGTTCAAGCTGAACACGTTCCATTGGCACCTCACCGAGGATCAGGGCTGGCGGCTCGAGATCAAGCGCTACCCGAAGCTCACCGAGGTCGGTGCGTGGCGCAAGGAGACGATCGTCGGCCACGCCCGGCGCGGCCCGACGGGCTATGACGGCGCGCGGCACGGCGGCTTCTACACCCAAGATCAGGCGCGGGAGGTGGTCGCGTATGCGAAGGAGCGCGGTGTGACCGTGCTGCCGGAGATCGAGATGCCCGGGCACAGCCTCGCGGCGCTCGCGGCGTATCCGGAGTACGCGAACGTGCCCGGCCCGTTCGAGGTGCGCACGACCTGGGGCATCTCGGACGAGGTATTCTCGCCGAGCGAGGCGACGTTCAGGTTCCTCGAGAACGTGCTGCGCGAGGTGATGGACATCTTCCCGAGCGAGTACATCCACATCGGCGGCGACGAGGCCCCGAAGAAGCGGTGGAAGGAAAGCCCGGAGGCGCAAGCCATCATCAAGAAGGAGAAGCTCGCGGACGAGGACGAGCTGCAGAGCTGGTTCATCCGTCGCATCGAGCGCTTCCTCAACGCGAACGGCCGGCGGCTCGTCGGCTGGGACGAGATCCTCGAGGGCGGGCTCGCGCCGAACGCGACGGTGATGTCGTGGCGCGGGACGAAGGGCGGGATCGCTGCCGCGAAGCAGGGCCACGACGTGGTCATGGCGCCGCAGGAGGATCTGTACTTCGACCACTACCAAGCCGATCCCGAGCACGAGCCGCTCGCGATCGGCGGGATGACCCCGATCGAGGACACCTACCGGTACGAGCCGATCGCCGCCGAGCTCACGGCCGACGAGGCGACGCACGTCCTCGGGCCGCAGGCCTGCATGTGGACCGAGTACATGCCGACGACCGATCAGGTCGAGTACATGGCCTACCCGCGGGTGCTCGCGCTCGCCGAGATCGCCTGGTCGCCACGCGAGGCGCGCGACTGGGACTCGTTCCAGAAGCGCCTGCCCGCGGCGCTCAGATTCCTCGATCACCTCGACGTGAAGTACCGGAAGCCGAGCTAGGCGACCTCGGCGATCGCCACCGGCCGCTTTAGCTCAGCCGAGCGGTACGCGGCCACGACGACCTCCAGCGAACGCAGTCCATCGGTGCCGCTGATCGGCACCGGCCGGCCGTCGATGATCGCGTCCACGAAGCCGCCGACCATCAGCGCGTTCAAGTCATCGCCCCAGCCAACCAGCTTCGTGACCCCGGCCGCGTCGTCGTAGTGCGTGAGCGACTGCCGGAACACGTCGACGTCCACGGTCCCGCGCTCGCCGACCACGTGCATCGTGACCCCGCCCCACGTCGGGTACGTCTGCGGCCGTGACCAGCTGCAGTCGATCGAGGCGAATGCGCCACGGGCGAGATCGAGGGTCAGCAGACCGCAGTCCTCGACCGGCAGGCCGTACAGGAACGAGCCGAGCTCGGCGTGCACCCGCACGACCTCGTCAACGAGCAGCCAGCGCAGCGCATCCGCGACGTGGACCGTGTGGTCCATCGCCGCTCCGCCGCCGGCTTCATGTGGATCGCCGAACCACCGGCCCGGATACTGACCGGGGTTCGTCGCGCGCACCGCGTGAACGGCGCCCAGCCTCCCGCTCTCGATGGCGTCCTTGAGGGCGACCATCGCCGGGCTGCTCCGCACCGGGAGGGCGACGCCGAGCTGCACGCCGGCGTCGCGGCACGCCTCGATCATCGCGCGCGCGTCGGCGACGGTCGTGGCGAGCGGCTTCTCGCAGAGGACGTGCACGCCGACAGCGGCCGCAGCCAGCGTGTAGCGCCGATGCGCCGCGTTCGTCGACGCGATCACGACGGCCTCGCTCTCCTTTAGCAGCGCCTCGGCGCTCGAATAGGTGGGCCCGTCGTGTGCCGCGCCGGTCTCGTCGAACGAGCCGACGAAGGCGACCTGCGGCAGCGTGCCGAGCGTGCGCGCGAGCCCGGGCGCGTGCACGTGGGCCCACGACACGAGGCCGACCCGGAGCCTCTTCACGCGGGCACCGTCCAGGGGACCACCTCGCCGCGCTCCGCGGACTCAATCACCGCGAGCCCCAGCCCGAGCGAGCGCGACCCTTCGCGGCCATCCACCAGCGGTGGCTCGCCGCGCGCGAGCCGCTCGATCAGGTATCGAAGCTGCCGGCGGTACGGCGTCTCGCGAAGCGTCGGCGCGGGGACCACGCCAGTGCCCACATCGCCCGAGGCGGATTGGACGACGAATGGCGAGACGGCGCGGCTGTCATGGGCGAGCATCCCGCGGTCGCCGCGGAGCTCGAACGTCGTGCGGAAGCCCGCGTGCTCGGCCCAGCTCGCCTCGAGGTGCACGATCGGCCGGTCCTGGTAGCGCAGCGTCGCAAGCGCGTAGTCGAGCGCGCCGCCGCTGGTGAGCCGTTTGCCATAGACGTGCGCGGGCTCGCCGAACCACCAGCGGACTACGTCGAGGTCGTGAAGCATCAGGTCGAGCACGACGCCACCGCTCTTGGCCCGTTCGAGATACCAAGCGCGGGCCGCGCCGACTGGGAGCGTGCCGCGGGTGAACGTGACGACGGCCGCCTGTCCGAGCATCCCGGCATCGAACAGCTCCTTCGCCCGGCGGTATTCCGGAAAGAACCGCACGACGTGGCCGATGGCCAGCCGGACGCCCGCGTCGTCGCAGGCCCGCACCATGGCGCGGGCGTCCTCGAGCGTGCGGGCGATCGGCTTCTCGCAGAAGACGTGTTTGCCGGCCTTCGCGGCGGCGATCACATGCTCGGCGTGCAGGTACGTGGGCGAGGCGACGACCACGAGATCCACGTCCTCGCGTTCGCAGAGCGCGGCCGCATCGGGAGCCACCGGCACGCCGAGCTCGGTCGCGAGCGGCTCGGCCTCGGCGATCGTCGCCGCGGCGATCGCTGCCAGGCGCGCGCCGGGAAGGCCGATAGAGGCGCGAGCGTGCGTCGATCCGGCGAAGCCAGTGCCGATGACGCCGATGCGAAGTGACACGGAGCGCACAGGCTAGCCCGTGCGTCGGATCAGACGGTCAGGCCGATATCGAAGGTCGCGGCGTAGCCGTCGGTCGTCTTCGCCGGCGCGAGCGTGAGCTTGCCGCCGCTTCCCTGGAAGATGCCGTCGCCCTCGTTGCGCAAGCGACCCGCGCCGCCCTTCTGCGAGTACGGCGACTGGGCGAGGATCTGGTCGTTCAGGCCTTCGTTGAAGAAGAGCTGCGAGGTGAAGTCCGACACCTGGCCGTTCGCGGCGGCCGTGCGGATCTTGAAATGGATGTGCACCGCCCGGCCCTGGTACCAGCCCGGCCAGATCGTCGTGAACTTCGCCGTGCCGCTCGCGTCCGTCATCTGGTAGCCGCGGAGGAACTTCGCGCCCTTGGTGCTGCCAAAGGTCGGATCGGTCGCATCCGAGTACACCCCGAGCGCGTCACAGTGCCATACATCGACGGTCGCGCTCGCGAGCGCGGCGCACGACGTTCCACTCACCTTCGAGACGAGGAAGGTGAGCGCGAGCGTGGCGCCGGGCCTGACCGCGTTGGTCGACGGATCGGAGCGGATGTCCGAGCGATTCAGCTTCTCGTCGACGAAGTACGGACCTTCGGTGAGCGCCGGCCGCACCACGCACGACGGCAGGACCGCGACCGCGCCGGAGGCCGTTGCAGCAGCGCTCGTGGCGACGGCCGTCGTCGCAGCTGCGGTCGTCGACGCCGAAGTCACCGCCGCGGGTGCGCAGGCCGCCAGAAGCGCGGAGCCGCCGAGCAGTGCGAGGACCTCGCGCCGGTTGAGGATCCGCCCGATCGGCCGGTCGTCGTCATCGATCGCGAAGCGCTCCAGCTGTTAGCTCGCCGGACCGGTCGCCACGATGTCGATCACCAGCCGGATCTCGTCGGTGACGCTCACGACCCGGAGCGGCACGGACGGCGCCGACATCCCGAAGTCCTCGAACTTGAGCGTCGGATTCGCCGTCGCGGTCGCGATGAGGTCCCCGCCGTTGCGCGTGGCCTTCAGGTCGAAGGTGACCTGCTTGCTCTTGCCACGGATCGTGAGGGTACCGGTCAGCGTGAAGGTGAAGTCGCCGCTGGCCGCCAGCGGCAGTGCCAGGCCGGTGACCTTCGTCGGGACGAACGTCGCGGTCGGGAACTGTCGCGTGTTGAGGGTGTCCTGCTTCACGAAGTTGTCGCGGTTCTGCTGGTCGCTTGACAGCGTCGTGAGGTCGAACGTGACCTTGGAGTCCGAGGAGAAGGTGCCGTCCGCGTTGAGCGCGAACGAGCCTTTCGCACCGGTCGCGGTGAGCACCGCGTCCGACGGGAGGTTCACTCCGACGAGCTGCTCGTGCACCCGCACCGTGGCCTTCGACTTGTCGATGACCGTCCAGCTCGCGCCGGTCGTTGCCGCGGGCGTCGCCGTGCCAGCCGCGCTGGTGGGCGTGGCGGTCGGGTCCACTGCGACGGACGCGGCCCCGCCGCAGGCGGCGGCGAGTGCGACGATGGTCAGGGCGACGAGGCGCATTCCGTTATGCATGCCGGCAAGCCTACAGACGGGGTGCGCCGTTCGGGCTAAGGATTCGGTAAGGACGGCGGTCCTGGAGGACGACACATGGACGTGTTCGACGCGGTGCGCACCGTGCTCGCGGTGCGCCGTTACGCGGACAAGCGAGTGCCCGCGGAGCTCGTGCGGCGCATCGTGGAGGCCGGCCGACTCTCGGCGAGCTCGATCAACAAGCAGCCGTGGCACTTCGTCGTCGTCGAGGAGCGCGCGACGTTGCGCAAGATCGGCCAGATCATGAAGACCGGCCCGTACACCGCGGACGCGTCGTTCGCGATCGTCGCGTTCGTCGAAAAGGCGAGCCCGTACGGCGTCTCCGATGGGAGCCGGGCGATCCAGAACATGATCCTCGCGGCGTGGTCGGACGGCGTGGGCTCGAACTGGGTCGGGTTCGGACCGATGCCCGAGGTCGAGAGGCTGCTTGGCGCGCCGAAGACCCACGACGGCCTGGCGGTGGTCCCGTTCGGCTACCCCGCGGAAAGGCTCGGCGTCGGCCGCAAGAAGCGCAAGCCGATCGGCGAGGTCGCGAGCCACGAGCGCTTCGGCACGCCGTTCGCCTAGCTGTCGTTCGAGGTCATCGTTGAGACTCAGGCCGCGGCCATGAGTTCGGCGAGCCAGGCTTCG
>DASYVN010000206.1:0-28203 GCA_035937095.1 Candidatus Limnocylindria bacterium | reverse complement strand
CGGCGGCCTTCTTGGTCGCGAGGTCGATCGGGACGACGGAGCTCGAGATACTCGTGACCGCGATAGCGAAGAGCGTGTGTCCGTCGGCAGTCGGTACGAGGGAGACCACCGTCGGCCCACCGAGGTCGATGGCCCCGAACTGCGAGCCCGTCGTCGCGTCGAGGAGGAGGACCTTGCCGCCGTCGAGGGCGACGTAAAGCGAGCGGCGATCCGCGGAGAGCGCGAGCGCGGTGATGCGGCCGCCGACAACGAAGAGATCGCGCGTGCCGGCCACGAGATCGATCGCCTCGATCTCGTCGGCGTCCGCCTCATCCGTGCTCCGCGAGATGGCGACGAAGACGACCGACCGGGCAACGGTCGGCGGCGCGAGCGGGCCGATGCCGAGGACGTACGCGCTCACGCCGGCGACGAGGAGGAGCCCGATGACGCCGAGGGCGATGAGCGTTCGGCGCACTACGGCCTCAGTATGGAGAGTGCTCTTGGACGAACGCGTCATCGTCACCCGCGAGCCGCTGAACGCAGAGACCCGGCTGGAGCTGCAGGACGGCCTCATCACACCGGCGGCACGGCACTACGTCCGCAGCCACTTCGGGTTCCCGGACCCGCCGCGGCACATCGCGGTGAGCGGGGCGGTGCGCACCGCGAGATCCATCTCGCTCGACGACCTGCGTGCGCTGCCCGCGCGCACGGCGGTGGTCACGCTCGAGTGCGCCGGGAACGGACGCTCGTTCCTGCGGCCACCCGCGCCGGGCGAGCAGTGGGGGCTCGGTGCGGTGGGCACGGCGGAATGGACCGGCGCGCCGCTGCACCTGCTCCTCGAGGCGTGCGGACTATCGGGCGCCACGGTCGAGATCCTGTTCCGCGGCGCGGATACCGGTGTACCCGCGGACGTCGGCACGCGCATCGCGTTCGAGCGCTCGCTCCCGCTGTCGCGCGCGCTCGCCCACGACGTGCTGATCGCGTACGCCATGAACGGCGCGCCGATCCCGCGCGAGCACGGCGCGCCCGCGCGCCTCGTTGTCCCGACCTGGTACGGCATGGCGTCGGTCAAATGGCTGGCGGAGATCGTCGCGATCGAGAGGCCGTTCCGGGGCTTCTACCAAACCGACCGCTACGTCAGCGGCGGCACGCCGCTCAGTGCGACGAAGCCGCGGGCCGTGATCGTCGCGCCGCTCGAGCGGGTGCGCGCGGGCGCGGTGACCGGAGTGCGCGGGTACGCCTGGTCGGGGCAGGGCGCGATCACCCGGGTGCAGCTTTCGACCGACGGCGGCGCGTCGTGGCACGACACGCGGCTCGATCCACCGGCGGCGCCGGCCGCGTGGCGGCAATGGCATCACGAGTGGACGCCGTCGGTAGGGACGTTCGAGCTCCTGGCGCGGGCGACCGACGCGTCGGGTGAGGTTCAGGGCCTGGAGAACAAGCGGGATCCGCTCGGCTACGCGAACAACGCCGCTCAGCCTGTGCGCGTCGAGGCGCGCTGACGGCGACGCGGCCAGAGCGAGCGGAACGCGGCCAGGAGACCGGCGAGCCGATGCACGATCGTGGGGATCGGCCCCTCCTCGGGCACGATGGCGTCGGTATCGAGCGGGCTCCTGCGGAGCCGCACCTGCAGCAACAGCCGGTAGAGGATCTCCCACTGCTCGAAGTCGAGCTCAATGTCCGCGATCCGTCTCGCGATCGCGTCGAGATCCGCTTCCCCGCGCGCGGCACGGGCGAGGGCGTCCTCGATCTCCTGGGCCTCTTTCGTCCACGTCTGGTACGCGCGGGTGAACGTGAGCTCGCGCGCGATCGCTGCCCGGGCCCGCGACAGCGGTCCCTTCTTCCCGCTGATCGCGAGGTCCATCGGGTGGATCACCACTTCGACGCCGTCGTTGTACAGGACGAGCAGCTTCTCAGGGATCAGCGCCGCGACGCGCTTCCCGCCGCAGAGCGCGAGCACGCGGCCGGGTAGCTCGTACGCCCAGCCCGCGCGCCGCGTCGAGACCGTCACCTTGGCGCGGGCGAGCGCGTCCCGAAGATCGCGGACCACGGTGTCGTAGCCGCCCGGCTGCACGGCGATCGCGACGTGATCGCTCTCCCAGCGGCGAAGCATCGCCCGGATGTTCGTGAGCGGCGCCAGGATCATCATCCAGACCAGCACGATGAAGAGCCCGATCGCGTAGGGGAAGCCGCGCAAGATCTCTTTCACGCGTTCGCCGCCGGTCGGCTGCTCGTTCGTGAGCTTCGTCGACAAGAACCCGACAGCGAGCGGCAGCACGATGGCGAGCACGAGCATCGCCGGCCGGACCCATGCGTTCGCCCATTCAGGGATCGTGACGAATGCGAGCAGGAACGTCGCGATGCTCGGGATCGCGATGCCCGCGATGACGACCGGCCAGAGCAGCGAGGCCGCGGCCATGAGCGCGAGGTCGAGCTGGCGGTCCTCCGGGACCCGGCCGAACAGGGCCATGGTCGCCCACGAGAACGCGAGGCTCAGGATGCGGCCGAGCTGACGTCCAATGAACGCGAAGACCGCGCCGATGGGGAGCATGCGTCGGGGTGTCGCAGGAGCCATGCCGCCACGTCGTCGAGCAACGCCTGGGCGCCGACGATGTTGGATTCGGCGCCCGAGTGCACGTTCAGCTCGGTGCCATCGACGCCGTCGGCGACCCGGCCGGCCGCGCGGTCATACACCGGCCGGCCTGCCGGATTGCGGCCGTCGAACCAGGCCTGCGCGTCCCGCGCGGCCGCCGCGTGGCGCGCGTCTCCGGTCGCCTCGCTGAGGCGGGCCATCGCGAACGCGGTCGAGGCCGCGCCATACGGCTGCACCACCGGCAGATCGAAGCCGCGCTCGATGATCGGCACGAGGTAGGCGTCGGCACTCCGCCGGGCGATCTCGATCAGCTCCGGCCGGCGGAGCGCGGTGCCGGCCATCGCCAGCACGCCCTCCTGGATATGGCCCCAGAGGTGCGGCTCCATGGCGTCGTGCCCGTCGATGAGCACGTCGCCGCGTCGCTGCGACACGATGTCGTCGCACCAGCGCGCGATGTCCGCGGCGGGATCGCCCGCGTCCAACGCGGCGAGCACCTGCACCGCGCGGACATCGGACGCCACCGGACGGTCGTCGAAGGACGCTCGCGCGCGCTGGTAGTCTGCCCGCGCGCGCTCATCACCGAAGGTGCGCCAGACCTTCGCCATGCTCCGCGCGCCGCGCGCGTGCCAGAACGACGTCCCGTCCGCTCGGGAGGTGACCCCGTCGGTGTTGCGCACGCCGCGCCAGTCGAGGACGAAGTTGACGAAGCGGCCGTCGTCCAGCTGCATCCAGCGGCAGAACTCGAGAAGGCCGTCCACCCACTCGCGCGCCACGGGCAGGTGGGTGCGATCCCACAGATCGCTCCACAGCACGACCGCGCGCGCAACGTCGTCCACGCAGGCGACACCCTCGACGCCGCTCTCGCGGGCGCCGAAATGCTCGCCGGCGTGGTCGGCGTAGATGGCGAGACCGAGCACGCGCCGGTCGGCGATATCGAGCGGTCGGGCGAGGGCCGCGAGCCGGTTCAGCACGGCTCGAGGCTGTCGAGGATCTCCCGCACATCGAAATCCGCGGCCGCGACGACCGAGTCGGCGGCGCCGTAATACAGCCGGATCCGCTCACGGCGGTCGTCGAGGCGGATGTGCCCGCAGGAAAAGACCGTGTCGTTGAACAGGCCCGTGGTCTCGTAGACCTCGGTGGGCTTGAGGATCGGCGACGGCGAGCGGCCGATCACCTTGCGCGGGTCTTCGAGATCCATGAGCAGCGCGCCAATCGCGTACGTGGTGTTGCGGTCCACGCCGTGGTACAGCTCGAGCCAGCCGCGCTCCGTGCGGAACGGCACCGCGGAGGCACCGGTACGCAGCTCGTCCCAGCGATCCCAGCGCGGCATCGCGAGCGGCTCGTGGCCACCCCACTCCTTCAGATCGTCGGAGAACGCGATCCAGATCCCGAAGATCCGCGCGAACGACTGCGGCATCGGCCGGGTGAGCGCGACGTACTTGCCGCCGATCTTCTCCGGGAAGATCACGACGTCCTTGTGGTCGGGCAGGAGGATGACGCCCTTGCGGTCGAACGACATGAAGTCCGTCGTCGTCGCGAGGCTCGTCGTGATCCCCCACCGCGACACGGACACGTAGGTGACGTGGAACTTGCCGTCGATGAACGTGATCCGCGGGTCCTCGACCCCGTACTCCTCGAGCGCCGCCAGCGGACCGAGCGCGACGTCCTTCTCGACGGTGAAGTGCACGCCATCGCGCGAGCGCGCGACGCGCAGATGCGAGATCTGCGCGAGGTAGTCCTGGTAGCCCTCGTTCACCATGCGCAGGGAGCCGGTGGCGTTCTTGTACCGGATCGCGCGCGGATCGCGCAAGTCCAGCCCGGGGAGGTCCTTCGGGATGTAGACGACGCGCACCGAGGGCGGCGCGGTCGAGGCGTCCATGTAGGCCATCCCGATGACGTCGTCTTTCGTGTATTGGTGGGGCAGGGGCTTTCGCACCGGATGCGGTCCGCTGAAGTCGAGCGTGAACGCGCCGGGCGGTAGATCGACGTCGGTACGTGGCCGCTCGGCGACGCGGAGCAGAAGGATGACCTCGTCCTCGATGACGGCGGCGGCCGCGTTGAAGACCGACACGACCTCCAGCGCCGGCTGGGACGGAGGAACGTCCTTCGACGTCAGAAGCGGATTCTCAGCGAGGCGTCGACCGAGGTCGGCCCGCTCTGCGACGCTCAAACGGCGACGCGAGGGCCGTGCTGCTGCGGAGCGAGGATGTGCTGCGTGAGCGCGAGCACGCGGCGCCCGACAGCGGGCCACGCGGTCTCTCGACCGTAGGCGTACGCCCTGCGCTCGAGCCGCTGCTTCAGCTCGGGGTCGCCGAGGATCCGGTTGACCGCCTCGGCGATGGCCGCCGAGTCGCGGAACGGGACGACGATGCCCCGGTCCTCCGCGAGCGCCTCGACCGCGTGGAGATACGGCGTCGAGACGATCGCCTTCCCCGCCCCGAGGGCGTACGCGAGGGTGCCGCTCGTGATCTGGTTCGGATCGAGGTACGGCGTGACGTACACGTCCGTCGCGAGCAGGTAGCCGACGATGTCGCGCTGCGCGAGGTACTCGTTCACGAACGCGATGTGATTCGTCATGCCGAGATCCTCGGCCGCCCGCTCCAGGGTGTTGCGGTACGTCTCGCCCTGCTGCTTGAGGAGCTCGGGGTGCGTCTGGCCGACGACCAGATAGAGGGCGTCGGGGTGCCGTTCGACGATCGCGGGCATCGCGCCGATGACGAACTCGAGACCCTTGCGCGGGTCGACCAGCCCGAAGGTCGACATGATCGTGCGACGCTCCACGCCGAGCTTGGTCTTCAGGCGGTGACGGCCGGTCGGCTCGATGGCCGGCATGCCATGCGGGATGACCACGGGCGTCTTCGTGATGCCGTAGTCCGAGACAAGCAGCCGGGCCGCCGTGTGGGCCATGACGATGACCTCGTCGCTACGCGCCGCAATGAGCCGCACCGCCTCGCGCATCGATGGCGACGGGCCCGGTGGAACGCTGTGCAGCGTCACCATGACCGGCTTGCGGAGCTCGAGCAGGAACGGACGGAGGTGGTCCTCGTAGACGCCGTCCTTCCAGACGCCGTAGAGACCGAACTCGTGCTGGATGTTCACGACGTCGACGTTCGACTCGTTCAAAAGCGTCGCTGCGACCCGGTAGGAGTCCGCCTCACGCTGCCGGATACGCGCCTTGACCTCCGGGCCATAGGCCCGAGCGCTGTTGGGCTCGTCGATGGCGACGACCGAGCAACGGACCGTCGGGTCGGCCGCTTTCACCGCGGCCAGCACGTCGGCCGTGAAGGTCGCGATCCCGCACCGGCGAGGAATGGATGAGGAGACAAATGCGATCCGCATGTTGCCCATGCTAGGTGTCACCAGGCGCTTGGTCAGCAGCCGCGCGACGGCCCCGGCGGCTGGGATCGCTGCGCTTTTCCCTCTTGTTCGAGTGCGACCTCGCCCGGTCCGGGCGCATCCCCGCCGAGCGGGCCTTCGCGTCCGATGCCACCCTGTGGGACGTTGGCGCCGATGGCGCCCGGCAGCTCGATCTTGGGCACGAGGTCGGTGTCGAGACGCGTCGGAACGCGCTCGTCGACGGTCTTGCTCTTGCGCTCAGCGGTCTCGAGATCATCGGATGCGCGCGGCTTCGAATCCTGATCGGCCATGTGAGCACCCCCTAACGGCACTGTCTGCCGGTGCATGGCCCGTGCCGCTCTAGCGGATGCCGGCCACTCCGAGGAGGCCAGGCAGGATCGATCCGAAGAACGACCCGGCGATCGCCGCGCCGGCGACGAGCACCACGATCTCGAGTCCTGAGCGGACCGGGTTTCGTTTCGTGAGGCGGGATTTCCACACGCCCACGGCGAACATGACGACGGCCGATAGGCCGATGGACACCCAGAGAGCCGAGCGCACGGGCAGGAAGAAATACGGGATCAGCGGCACGAGCGCGGCCAAGAAGAACGAGCCGGCCAAGATGAGGGCCCCCTGCAGCGCCGAACCGCCCTCCTCGACCGTGAGGCCCAACTCCTTCTCGACCATCGTTCGGAGCAGGACGTTCGGGTCACGCGCGATCTCCGCCGCGATGCGCCGCGACGCCTCCTCCGGCAGCCCTTCGCGCTCGAACATGAACGCGACCTCGGCCTGCGCTTCGCCGGGGCGCTCCTCGACCTCCGCCCGCTCGGCCGCGATCTGCGCCTCGAAGATCTCCCGCTGGCTTCTGGACGACATGTACTCGCCGGCGCCCATCGAGAACACCTCGGCGAGCGTCGCGGCGATGCCGCTGATGAGGACCGTATAGGTGTCGCTCGAAGCGGCGGCCACGACGCTGACGACCGCGAGGATGCTCGTCACGCCGTCCTGCAGGCCGAAGACGACCTCGCGCACTTCCGCGAGGAGATTGGCCTCCTTGCGCTCGTCCTCCAGGTGGGCCCGCAGCCAGACCTTGTCGTCGAACGGTCGCTCGGCGGTGGGCTGTTGCATCAGATGACCCGCCCTGGGCCGCCGCCCTCCGACTCGAGGGGCAGCCCGGCTTGCTTCCACGCCGTGACGCCGCCCTCGAGATTCTCGATCGTGTAGCCGAGCGTGCGCAGGCCTCGGGCGGCCGCGTCGCTCCGATTGCCATGCCGACAGACGGCGAGGATCGTCCGATCCTTCGGCACCTCGGCGAGCCGCTCGCGGAGCTGGCCGAGCGGGATGTGCTGCGAGCCGGCGATGCGCCCGGCCTGCCACTCGTCCGGCTCGCGAACATCGAGCAGGTGGAGGTCGGTGCGGCCCTTCGCGTCCTCGGGCTTCATGGCCCGAATTCTGCGTCAGCCCGGACGACGATGGATCGGGACCACTTCCGGGACGTGCAGCTGCGCACGCGCGGCGAGCTCATCGCGCTCGGCCGATCGCTCGAGCTCGTTCCCGAGACGCCATACTGCGTGGAGGACGCCGCGAAGCACTGGCAGGCGAGGAGGGCAGCGATGCGTGAGCCGTATCCGGTCTCCCTCGTGCCGCTCCTCCCGCAGTTCCTCCAGCGACGCCGCGCCAAAGCCGATTTCCCGTTGCGCGCGATGGAGAAGCTCGGTCTCGACCGCCCTGCGTACTTCTTCTCGATGGATCTCGGCATCCAGGATCCGCGCGGCGCGTTGCCGCAGGACGTCGGCAACAGCGCCTATCGCACGACCGATGCGCAGCTGCGGACGGTGGCCGCCGCCGGGGAATCGGTCGGTCTCCTCGTCTGGCGCGACGGCCGCTGGTCGCTGACAGACAAGGGCAAGGCCGCGTTGGACGAGTTGCGGCACGCGATGGAAGCGCACTACGCGTCGCTGTCGCCGATCGACGCGGCCGAGCTCGAGCGGCTCGCCGGGCTGCTGGCCGGCGCGCTGGCGGCTGCGGCGTCGTCACCCGCCCCGAAGACGCGCCAACACACGCCGCGAGCGGCACGGTACCGCTGGAAGGAGCCGTCCTCGACGATGGCTCGCGTCGACGCGGCGATCTTCGGGCTCTGGCAGGTCCGCGACGACTGCCACCTGCAGGCGTGGCAGGACGCGGGCATGACCGGACCGGCGATGCACCTGTTCACCGGGATCTGGAACAAGGAAGTCAGAACCGACGACGATCTTCTCGCGAAGGTCGGCACCCAGCGTCCGGAGGACGTGCGCGTCGGGCTACAACAGCTCCGTGCCGACGGACTGTTGACCTCCGGTCCCGACCTCGCGCTCACCGAAAAGGGCACAGCCCGCCGCGAGCGGATCGAGGCCGCGACGGATCGCTTCTTCTTCGCGCCGTGGCCTGACGCTGTCGGTGCGCAGGCCGACTGGGTGACCGAGCGGTTGGCGGCGGTGAACGCGGCCCTCGCGTAGAGGCGCGTTTTCACGATCGTTACGTCTGGCACCGATATTGCGAATGTCCGTGACCGGATGGCCATCGCTTCGCCAGGCCCGGCATCCGAGCGCAGCGTCACGCATGACGCCCGGATCATGGTCGTGGACGACGAATCAGACATCGCGAACCTCCTCGGGACGGTGCTCCGCGAAGAGGGCTTCTCGGTGCGCATCGTCACAGACTCGCGGCAGGCACTCGACGTCTTCAACAGCTTCCACCCCGACCTCGTGAGCCTCGACGTGATGATGCCGAGCGTCGATGGCATCAGCTTGTGCCTTCAGCTCCGCAAGGAGACGGATGTCCCGATCTTGTTCGTCTCGGCGAAGAGCGACCCGCCGGACCGCGTGGTCGGCCTGCGCATCGGCGCGGACGACTACATGGGCAAGCCGTTCGACAACAACGAGCTCGTCGCCCGCGTCGAGGCGCTCCTGCGCCGCCGTTCCTACGCCGCCGTCTCGGATCGCGATCGTCGCCAGGTGCGCTTCGGCGTCTTCATCATCGATCTCGGCAGCGTCCAGGCGATCCACGGCGATGCCCCCCTTCCGCTGACGCCGACGGAGTTCAAGCTCCTGAGGACGCTCGCCGGCGAGCCCGGCCGCGTCTTCACCCGTGACGACCTGCTGACCGGCGTGTGGGGCTACGAGCCGGGCAGCGACACGCGACTCGTCGATGTGCACGTCGGCCGCCTGCGGAAGAAGCTCCTCGACGGCGGCGTGAGCGAGGTCTCGATCGAGACCGCGCGCGGGTTCGGCTACAAGCTCACCGCGACGCAGCAGGGACGGCAGCCGGAGCGCTAGTCCCGCGCGACGGGCGCAGCGCGTCGAGTCCGGCCATCATCGCCCCGAACTGATCGAAGGTCAGCGACTGCGCGCCATCAGACAGCGCGCGCTCCGGATCCGGATGCACTTCGATGATCAAGCCGTCCGCACCCGCGGCCACCGCTGCGCGGGCGAGCGGCGGAACGTAGGACGCCTTGCCGGTCCCGTGGCTTGGATCGACGATCACCGGCAGGTGCGACAGCTCGTGTACGACGGCGACCGCCGACACATCGAGGACATTGCGCGTCGCGGTCTCGCCACCGGGGACCGGAAGCCCGCGCTCGCAGAGCATCACGTTCCGGTTGCCCTCACGGAGGATGTACTCGGCGCAGAGCAGCCAGTTCTCGATCGTCGGGTACATCCCGCCGCGCTTCAGCAGCACCGGATGACCCGAGCGGCCGACCTCGCGCAGTAGCGCGTAGTTCTGCATGTTCCGCGCGCCGATCTGGAGGATGTCCACGTACTTGGCGCACAACGCGACATCGTGCGGGTCAAGGACCTCGGACACGATCGGCATCCCGGTCTCCCGCTTCGCGCGGGCGAGCAGCTCGAGCCCTTCTTTGCCGAGCCCCTGGAAGTCATAGGGCGAGGTCCGCGGCTTGAATGCCCCGCCGCGCAGGACGTTCGCACCCGCGGCCTTCACCGCGAGCGCCGTCGACAGCAGCTGCTCCTCGCTCTCGACCGAACACGGTCCGGCCATCACGACCATGGAGCCACCACCGATGGACACGTCGTCGACCCGCACGACCGTCGGGTCGGGCTGGAACTCGCGTGACGCGAGCTTGAACCGCTTGAGGACGGGGACGACCTTCTCGACCGCGGGCAGCGATTGCAGCTGCTCCGCGAGTCGGGCCTTGTCGTCGTCAAGGACGCCGATCGCGCCGATGACGCTGACCTCGCTGCCGGACAGGTTGGCTCCGTACCCGCGCTCGCGCAGACGATCGACGACGTGGTCGATCTGCTCCTTCGTCGCGCCCTTCCGCATGATGATGATCACGCGAATATCGTACGAGCCAATGCCGCTCTACGCGTTCAAGGGAAAGTCGCCACGCGTACATCCAACGGCGTTCGTCGCACCCACCGCGGTCCTCATCGGCGACGTCACCCTGCACGAGCACAGCTCGGTCTGGTTCGGGACGGTGCTCCGCGGGGACATGGATCGGATCGAGATCGGCGCGCGATCGAACGTCCAGGACAACGCCACGATCCACACCGACGAACACGAGCCAACGATCGTCGGCGAGGACGTGACCATCGGGCACAACGCGCTCGTCCATTCGAGCGTCATCGAGAGCAACGTGCTCATCGGCCAAGCCTCCGTGCTCGTCGGCGGCTGCGTCATCGGGACCGGGACGATCGTCGGTGCGGGAGCGGTCGTGCCCGAGAAGATGAGCGTGCCGCCGCGTTCGCTCGTCGTCGGCATCCCGGCGAAGGTCGTGCGCGAGGCGAGACCCGAGGACGAGCGCTGGACCGTCAAGGCGGCCGAGCACTACGTCGAGCTCGGGGCCTGGTACCGCGACAACATCGACGGCGTCCGCTAGTGGCGACGCTCCGCATCGACGGCAACAGCCTCACGATCGCGGACGTCGTGAGCGTGGCCCGGCGCGAGACGCCGGTCGCTCTCGATCGCGCTTCGGAGCAGCTGGTCCGCGCTGCAGCGAAGCTGGTCGCCGAGGTCGCCGACGGCGACACCGCCGTCTACGGCATCAACACGGGCTTCGGCGATCTCTCGCAGGTCCGCATCGCGCGCGACGACCTCGCCAAGCTGCAGCTCAATCTCCTGCGAAGTCACGCGGCCGGTGTCGGCGACCCGCTTCCGCAGGACGTCACCCGCGCGATCCTCCTGCTGCGCGCGAACACGCTCGCCGCCGGCCGGTCGGGCGTCCGCCCGGAGACCATCGACTTGCTCCTCGACCTGTTGAACCGCGGCGTCCACCCGGTCATCCCGATGCACGGGAGCGTGGGTGCGTCGGGCGACCTCGCGCCCCTGGCCCACGCCGCGCTCCTCCTGGTGGGCGAAGGCGAGGCGACCTTCGAAGGCAAGCGTTTGGGCGGCGCCGAGGCGCTGAGGCGCGCGGACCTGCGGCCGATCGAGCTCGCGCCGAAGGAAGCGCTCGCGCTCATCAACGGCACGCAGGTGATGACCGCGATCGGCTGTCTCGCGCTCCATGACGCCGAGGTCCTCTGCACGTCCGCCGACATCGTGGGCGCGCTCTCGGCTGAGGCGTTGCGCGCGACCGACACCGCGTGGGATGCATCGCTGCACGCCGAACGGCCCCATCCGGGCCAAGCGGTGGTGGCGGCGAACCTGCGCCGGCTGGTCCACGGGAGCCCGATCATCGCTTCGCACAAGGTCGGCGACCCGCGCGTGCAGGATCCTTACTCCGTCCGCTGCATGCCGCAGGTGCACGGCGCCTCCCGGGACGCGCTCGCGTACACGCGTCGGGTGCTCGAGATCGAGATCAACAGCGTCACCGACAACCCGCTGGTCTTCGCCGAACAGAAGCGGATCGTGAGCGGCGGCAACTTCCACGGTCAGCCGGTCGCGATCGCGCTCGACCTCGCGACCATCGCCGTCGCCGAGCTCGCGGACATCAGCGAGAGCCGCGTCGACCGCATGACCAACGGACATACCAGCGGCCTTCCGGCGTTCCTCTCGCCGGACCCCGGACGGCACTCCGGCTTCATGGTCGCGCAGTACACCGCCGCGGCCCTGGTCGCCGAGAACCGGCTCCGCGCGATGCCCGCCTCGGTCGAGTCGATCTCGACATCCGCCGATATGGAGGACCACGTGAGCATGGGCGTGCACGCGGCGCACAAGCTCGCGGCCGTGGTGACGAACACACGCAACGTGCTCGCGATCGAGTCCCTCTGCGCCGCGCAGGGCCTCGACCTGCTCGGGATGACCAGCTCCGCCGCCGTCGAGGCGGCCCGGCGGGTCGTCCGGGAGCACGTGCCGACGCTCGAGGCCGACCGATCCCTCGCTCCGGACATTTCCACGATGCGCGATGTGATCGCCCGCGACCTGCTTGCGACGGCCGTCCGCCATGCCGCAGGCGAGATCGTCTAGCGGCTCTTAGCCGGGATTCATGCGCGGCCGGGCCGCCCGTGGTGCACTACGACCGTGACGAAGCGCAAGCGCTCCCCCCTCGTCAGCTCGGTGAACGCCCTCCGGAGCTTCGCCGCCGGGATCACGATGCTCAGCCTGGCCGGCATGACCGTGTACGCGGGCGGCCACCTCCAAAATGCCACCGCGCCGCTCCAGCCACCGGCCGCCGCAGCAGCGACTTCGGCGCCCGCGGCGTCCTCGACCACGACGTCGTCGACGGGCCGGCTCCAGCTCAGCAAGACCGTGCCGACGACGAGCACGCCGGCCGTCACCAAGACCCACCACAGCTAGCGCGATGACGGAGCTCATCTGGATCGTCGCCCGCTCGACGGGCACGGCCGCGCTCGTAGCCCTCGTCCTCTCCGTGCTCTCCGGGTTGGCCCTGCGCTCAAGTGCGCTCGCGTGGCTGTCCCACAACCGCGGCGTGCGCGCCGTGCACGACCTGACGAGCGTCCTCTGGCTGCCGCTCGTGATCGCCCACGTGATCGCGCTCATGCTCGACCCGTACGCGAAGATCGGCATCGCCGACCTCTTCGTGCCGTTCCTCGTGTCGTACGGGTCGTTCGCGATCGGTCTCGGGACCATCAGCCTGCAGCTCATCGTGGTGGTGCTCATCTCGACGTGGCTTCGCTCCACGCTCACGCCGCAGGGCTGGCTCTCGATCCACCGTCTGTCGTACATCGCGTTCGTCGCGGCGTTCGCGCACGGCCTGCTCGCGGGGACGGACTTCGCGCAGCCGGTGCTCGTCGCCCTCGCGTGGCTGACCGCGGCGGTGCTCGTGATCGTCGCGTTCCGCCGGCTCACCGCCGCGCGCGGCCGTCAGTCTGCGACGCGCTCCAAGACCGTCGCGATCCCCTGACCGACCCCGATGCACATCGCCGCGAGCGCGTAGCGCCCATTCGTCCGCTGTAGCTGCAGCGCCGCGGTGCCGGCCAGCCGGGCGCCGCTCGCGCCGAGCGGATGCCCGATCGCGATCGCGCCGCCGTTCGGGTTCAGCACCTTCTCGTCGCGCCAATCGATGCCGAGCGCCACGCACGACGCGATGACCTGGCTCGCGAACGCCTCGTTCAGCTCGATGACGTCCATGTCCGCGATCTGCAGACGAGCCCGCTCGAGCGCCTGCCGCGACGACGGGATCGGGCCGAGCCCCATCTCGTCGGGCCGTACGCCGGCCACGCCGGTGCTCACGATCCGGGCGATCGGCTTCAGGCCGAGTGACCGCGCGCGCTCGCGTGACGCGACGACCAGCGCGGACGCGCCGTCGTTGATCCCCGAGCTGTTGCCCGCCGTGACGGTGCCCGAATCGGCGAATGCGGGCTTCAGCTTCGCCAGCGCCTCGAGCGTGCTGCCCGGTCGAGGATGCTCGTCCTTCTCGACGAGCGTGGCGGCGCCCTTCGGCTGCGGGACCGGCGTCGCGACGATCTCCTCGGCGAGCGTGCCGTTGGCCATCGCCCGTTCGGCCTTCTGCTGGCTGAGGAGCGCGAGGCAATCCTGATCCGCGCGCGACACGCTCCGCCGCCGCGCGACGTTCTCCGCGGTCTGGCCGAGCGTGACGGTGTGCCCATCCGCGACGAGCTGCGGATGCGGGAACCGCCAGCCGAGCGTGCTGTCGGCCGACGCCGGCGCCCCACGGGGGTACGCGGTCTCCGGCTTCAGGGTCACGACGGGCGAGCGGGTCATGCTCTCGACGCCGCCCACGATGAACAGCTCGCCCTGCCCGCTCCAGATCGCCGCGGCGGCGCTGTTCAGCGCCTGCAGGCTGGAGCCGCAGAGCCGGTTGATGGTCTGCGCCGGCACCTCGACCGGAAATCCGGCGAGCAGCGTGGCCATCCGCGCGACGTTGCGGTTGTCCTCCCCCGCCTGGTTGGCGTTGCCGAGGATCACGTCGTCGACGCCCGCGGGGTCGATCCCGCTGCGCTCGACGAGGGCGCGCAGCACGTGTGCCGCCATCGAGTCCGGCCGGAGTCCGGCGAGCGCGCCGCCGTAGCGGCCGAACGGCGTGCGGACGTAGGCGCAGATGAAGGCGTCACGCGGACCGCGCGACCCCTCGTCGATCATCGCCGGTGAGTCTAGGGAACGACTCGGCGTCAGTAGACTCGCGCCATGACCGAGGAGCGCAAGCTGGTCACGGTCCTGTTCGCCGACATCGTGGGCTCGACCGCCCTGGGGGCGAGTCACGACCCCGAGGTCGTCCGCCGGACCCTGTCGCGGGCGTTCAGCGAGGTCCGGCAGGCTCTCGAGACGCATGGCGGGACCGTCGAGAAGTTCATCGGCGACGCGGTCATGGCGGTATTCGGGATCCCGCTCACGCACGACGATGACGCCGATCGCGCCGTCCGCGCGGCCTTCACGTTGCGCGAGCGGATCGCCGCGCTCAACGCCGACGGTCGGTTCGCGCTCGAGTTGCGCATCGGCGTCAACAGCGGGCAGGTGGTCACCGGCGACGTCGGCGAGACCCTCGTCACCGGCGAAGCGGTGAACGCGGGCGCCCGACTGCAGGCGGCGGCCGCACCGAACGAGATCCTGGTCGGCGCGCTGACCCATCAGCTCACCGAGGGCGCCGTGCGGTATGGGCCCGGGCGCGAGATCGAAGCGAAGGGCATCGGCCGCCTCACTGTCTGGCCGGCCACGGAGCTTGCCTCGGCCCTGCCAGCGCAGCACCGCGGCATCGCCGGCCTGCGGGCGCCGCTCATCGGCCGAGACGATGAGCTACGGCTGCTGGTCGATGCCCACCGCAAGCTCGCGAGCGAGCAGCGCGCGGCACTCGTCACGATCTTCGGAAGCGCCGGGGTCGGGAAGTCCCGGCTCGTGGCGGAGCTCGTCGAGGCGATCGGTCCGGACCGCGTCCGGCGCGGCCGCTGCCTCCCGTACGGCGAGGGCATCACGTTCTGGCCGGTCGTCGAGATCCTCCGCGCGGACACCGGGATCACCGCGGTGGACTCACACGAGGACGCGACCCGGAAGCTCCGGTCCGCCGTGCTCGCGAGCTTCGCGGAGGCGTCCGAGGACGCCGAGGCGGTCGCGCGGCGCCTCAGCGTGCTCGCCGGAACAGCGAGCCGCGAGGACGTCCTTCCGGAGGTCCCCGCCGAGACGATGCAGCAGGAGCTTCGCTGGGGGCTCCGCCGCTATCTCGAGCGCCGCGCCGCGACGCAGCCGCTGACCCTGATATTCGACGACATCCACTGGGCCGAGGCCGCGTTGCTGGATCTCATCGAGCACCTCGCCGAATGGTCGCGAGCGCCGCTGTTCCTGCTGTGCATGGCCCGGCCCGACCTGCGCGAGCTGCGCGCCACGTGGGGTGGCGGGCTGATGAACTCGTCGGCGATTCGGCTCGAGCCGCTGACCGCCGACGAATCCGCACGCCTGATCCGTGAGCTGCTGGCCATCGATGCCCTCCCCGAAGCGCTCCGGCAGCAGGTGATCACGCGCTCGGAGGGCAATCCGCTGTACGTCGAAGAATTCCTCCGGATGCTGCTTGACGGCGGACACGTGACGAAGGTCGATGGCCGGTTCGTCGCGCGGACGTCGCTCGAATCGCTCGTCGTGCCGGCGACGTTGCAGGGCCTGATCGCGGCCAGGCTGGACACCACGCCGCCTGCGGTGAAGCACGCGCTCCAGCGGGCGGCCGTGGTCGGAAAGGTCTTCTGGCCCGATGCCATCCTCGCCCAAGGGTCGATCGACGGACGGCTCGAAGAGCTGTTGCTGGAGGCCGCGCGGCGGGATCTCGTGAGCGAGCTCGACGAACGCGGCCTTGGTGGCGGCCGGGGGTGGACCTTCAAGCACATCCTGATCCGCGACGTCGCGTATGACACGATCCCGAAGACCCAACGCTCCCGCGCCCACGACGCGTTCGCCCGGTGGCTCGAGCAGGTCGCGGGGGCGCGCGTGGACGAGTACGCCGACATCGTCGCGTACCACGCCGAGCGGGCATTCCTGCTGGCGCGGGAGCTGGGCGAGACCGACCTGCAGCAGCTCGGGGATCGCGCGTACACCCGCCTGATGGAGGCTGGGACGAAGGCGAAGCGGCGGGGCGATCTCCGCGCCGCGCTCGCTTTTTTCCGCCGGGCCCTGGTCGTCGCGGCGGCCATCGACCGGCCCGCGGCGGAGCGTCTTGCGACCCGCGCCCTCGCCGCCGACGCGCGCATGGACGTCGAGGCATCGCAGGAGGTCCTGGACGAGATCGCCTCCCTCGTCACCGAGCTGCGCACGGTGCCCCCGACGACGGTCCTCGTCGATCTCCTGCAGCGGCTGTCGTACGACATCGGCGAGAAGGACCTCGCCGCCGCCACCGCGCTGGACCGGGAGGCGATCGCGGCTGCCCGCGCGATCGGCGACGCCGACACGATCGCAGAGGCGCTGCTGCGGTCGGCGTGGCCATGGTGGGTCAACGGAGACCTCGAGGCGCAGCGTCGCTGGCTCCTCGAAGCGCTCCAGCACATCGAAGCGACCGGTGCGGAGCGGCACCTCGGCACCGTCCTCGGGTGGCTTGGCGCGAACACGGCCTTCCGTGGCGCCTTCGTCGAGGCCGTCGAATATTCTGTGCGAGCGAACGAACGGGCCGCGGCAAGCGGATCGCCGGTGCAGCGCCTGGACGCGTTGCGCGGCGCGGTCATTACCGCCGTCTGGCGCGGCGAGCTCGACGTAGCGGTGACCGTCGCGAAGCAAGCCTTGGCTGCCGCGATCGATGCCGGGGCGCTCCGGGACATCGGCGCCAACTACGGGTTCCTCGGCAACGCCTTGGATGCGGCCGGCGAGTTCCGGCAGGCCCGCGAGGCGCGCGAGCGCGCGGTCGAGCATCTGTCGGGCTCGCCGTCGCAAGGCCTGCGCGCAGAGGCGCGAACGCAGCTGGTGAAGACGCTCGTGAGCCTGGGTGAGCTGGACGAGGCGCGCCGCCAGGCTGAGACGTCACGCGCGGAGGTCGCTGCCAACGACGCCTACACGGTCGCCACGACCACCGCCGCGCTCGCGGCGGTGTGCGCCGCCGAAGGGAAGGCGAAGGAGGCCGAACGGCTGCACCGCCAGGCGCTCGAAGGGATCGGACGGAGCGGCTATCTGCTGCTGCGGATGGAGATGCAGCGTGACTTCGCGGGCTTCCTCATCGACCGTGGCCGCGCCGCCGAGGCGCGGCCGCTCCTCGAGGAGGTCCGCGACTTCTTCGACACGCCGGTGACGCCGTTCGAGCGCCGGCGTACCGAAGCGCTACTGCAGCGCTGCGCGGCGGTGCCGCGGTGACCGCGATCGCCAGACGCGTCGTCCGAGCGCCACGCGGGTCCCAGCTCTCGACCCTCGGGTGGCCACAGGAAGCGGCGTTCCGGATGCTCCAGAACAACCTCGATCCGGACGTGGCTGAACGTCCCGACGAGCTGATCGTGTACGGCGGTACCGGGCGCGCGGCGCGGTCGTGGCAGGCGTTCGACGTGATCCTCGAGACGCTCAAGCGGTTGAAGGACGACGAGACGATGCTCGTGCAGTCGGGCAAGCCGGTCGGCGTCTTCCGCACCCACGAATGGGCGCCGCGGGTGCTCATCTCCAACGCGATGCTCGTACCGAAGTGGGCGACATGGGAGGAGTTCCGGGCGCTCGAGGCCATCGGGCTGACGATGTACGGGCAGATGACCGCGGGCTCGTGGATCTACATCGGCACCCAGGGCATCCTGCAGGGAACGTACGAGACGTTTGCGGCGGTCGCGCGCACCCATTTCGACGGCACGCTCGAGGGCCGGTTTGTCGTGACCGCGGGCCTCGGCGGGATGGGCGGCGCGCAGCCGCTCGCGATCACGATGAACGGCGGCGTCGCGCTGATCGTCGAGGTCGATCCGACGCGAGCCGAGCGCCGCTTGAAGCAGGGCTTCCTCGACGAGATGACGGATTCTCTCGATGACGCGCTGGCGAGCGCGGAGGGTCACCTCGGCTCGCGCACCCCTCGCTCGATCGGGCTCGTCGGGAACGCGGCCGCCGTCCTGCCGGAGCTGCTGCGGCGCGACGTGCGGGTCGACGTCGTCACGGACCAGACCTCGGCCCATGACCCGCTCGACGGGTACGTGCCGGACGTGCGCCACGCCGGCGTACTCCGGATCAACGATCCCGCCGCGTACATCGAGGCGTCGCGCGCCTCCATCGCAAAACACTGCGAGGCGATCGTGGCCTTGAAGGACCGGGGCGCCATCGCGTTCGATTACGGGAACAACCTGCGCGGCGAGGCCCAGACCGCAGGCTTCGCGCGCGCGTTCGACTACCCGGGGTTCGTGCCGGCGTACATCCGCCCGCTGTTCGAGCGGGGCAAGGGGCCGTTCCGCTGGGTCGCGCTGTCCGGCGACCCGCGCGACATCATCACGACCGACCGCGCGGTGCTCGAGCTCTTCCCCGAGGACCGGTCCCTCGCGCGGTGGATCGAGCTCGCCGAGACGCGCGTGCCGTTCCAGGGACTGCCCGCGCGGGTGTGCTGGCTCGGATACGGCGAGCGCGCCGAATTCGGCGCGCGTATCGATGACATGGTGCGGACCGGGAAGCTCAGCGCGCCCATCGTCATCGGCCGCGACCACCTGGACTCGGGCTCGGTCGCGTCACCGAACCGCGAGACCGAGGGGATGCGCGACGGCAGCGATGCGATCGCTGACTGGCCCATCCTCAACGCGCTCGTGAACACCGCGGCCGGCGCGACGTGGGTCTCGGTCCATCACGGCGGCGGGGTCGGGATCGGCAATTCCATCCATGCGGGCATGGTCGCCGTGGCGGATGGGACGCCGCTCGGCCGGCAAAAGCTCGAGCGCGTCCTCACGACCGATCCGGGCACCGGCGTCATGCGTCACGCCGACGCCGGCTACCCGGAGGCGATCGCGTTCGCCAAGGACAACGGAGTCGACCTCCCCAGCGTCTAGGCCTTCTTCTTGAGCTCGACGAGCAGCTCCGCGAACCGGTCGTGGGTCTCGGCCAGGCCCTTCTCCATCCCGCTCTGGATCATCCCGTCGCGGTCCTCTTTGGAAGCGAACAGGGTGTGATTGGTGAGTAGCGTCCGCCCGTCGCGCTCGGTGAAGGTCGCGGTCTCGACCGAGATGTGCCCGGCCATCGGCTCCCACTCGAACGTTTGGACGATCCGCTCCGGCGGGACGATCTCGCGGTACTCGCCACGGAAAGCGGATTCCTCCCCACCTGGGATCCCATTGATGAACCGCCAGGCGCCGCCCGGTCGCACGTCCATCTTGTCGACGGTCGCCGTGGATCCCCGCGGGCCCCACCACCGCGGGATGAGATCTGGGTCGGTCATCGCCTTGAACACGAGCTCGCGCGGGGCGTCGAACTCCCTCGTGATCAGGATCTCCAGGTCCGAGTGCAGCGTGACCGTCGTTGTGGCGTTACTTGTTGCGGGCATTGCGCTTCTCCCTTTTTTCTTTTTGCTCGCGAAGCACGTCGTCGAAGCGATCGAATCGGTCGTCCCACGAACGGCGGAACTGCTCGAGCCAGGTGTCGAGCTCCTTCAGCGGCTCCGATCGCAGCGCGTAGATCCGCTGCTGGGCCACCGGCCGCACCTCGACGAGCCCGGCGTCGCTCAGCACCCGGAGGTGCTTCGAGACCTGCGGCTGCCGGAGTCCCAGCTGATCGACGATCTCGCCGACGGCGAGGGGTTTCTGTCGCAGCAGCTGGATGATCTGGAGCCGGTTCGGCTCGGCGAGGGCGCTGAATGTGGCCTGCACGAGGCATGTATACCCCAATCAGAATATGCCTTTCAAGGCATATTATGTGACAAACGTCGGACGTGCCTCAGCGGCGCTCCGGCTCGAAGGTCGGCCG
This sequence comes from Candidatus Limnocylindria bacterium, assembly GCA_035937095.1. Taxonomy (GTDB): domain Bacteria; phylum Chloroflexota; class Limnocylindria; order P2-11E; family P2-11E; genus UBA4735. Next base: position 8,063 of record DASYVN010000206.1, on the reverse strand, counting down.
GGACACGAAGTCCACGGTGCGGTGTGTCGAGTCGCAGAACGGCTTGGTCGCCGAGTGCCCGCAGCGACAGAGCTTCACGCTGTGCCCGGCGTCGACCCGACGCTCGTGACCGTCGGCGTCGACGATGACCGCCGGGCCGTGCACCAGGTACGGCCCGTTCGGCTCCATTTCGATGTGGCACTCGATGCGCGGGTCGTTCATCGATCCTCCCAGGGGGGTCCCGCTACGCGACGCGCGCGCCGCCCTGGAAGACGGCCCAGACGCGCCAAAGCGCGCGCGCGTCGGACAACGGATCGCCATGGACGAGCACCAGATCGGCGGGCATCCCCTTCTCGATCCGCCCGGCGTGCTCGTGCCCGAGGAGCTCGCCGCCAGCGCGGGTCGCGGCGACGAGCGCCTCGCGTGGCGTGAGACCGGCCGCGACGAGGAGCTCGACCTCCCAGGCGAGGTGACCGGCGCGCACGGAGCCGCCGCCGAAATCGGACCCTGTCGCGATGCGGACGCCGGCGCGCTTCGCTGCAGCGACCGACGCGTACGCGCCGTCCTTCCGCTTCGCGACCCGCTGCTTGCTCTCCTCGGTCGTGAAGCGATCGATCGTGGTCGTGTGCGCGAACGTTTCCCACGACGCGAAGACCGACAACGTGGAGGTGAGCGTGACGTTGTTCCGCTTCATGGTGCGCGCGATGTCGTCGTCGAGCTCCATGCCGTGCTCGACGGAGTCGACCCCGGCCTCGGCCGCGACGCGGGCACCGTCGAGATAACCGGAATGGCACGCGACCCGTGCGCCGCGCGCGTGCACGGCGTCGGTCATCGCCTTCATCGCCGGCACGCCGAACGGTGACTCCTTCACACCGCCGGGCGCGTCCATGTAGATCTTCACGAAATCGGTGCCGAGGTCGAGCTGGTGGAGCGCCGCATCCGTCAGGCCCTCGTCATCGGTCGTGACCCACATGTCCGGGTATCCGGTCTTGCCGATCCACGTCCCCGCGACGCGCATGTACGGATTCCCGCGCTTCCCCGAGAGCTCGTCGCGCACGTCCAACGAGATCGGGCGGCCCTTGGCGCTTGGGGCGCCGACGTCACGAGCCCACAGCACGCCCGCTTGGACGAGACGGTTCGCGTTCTCACGGGCGACCTGCCGCAGCACGGCCGGCGGATCGCCGCCGCGCACGATCCAATGACTGCCGCCCTGCATGGTGAGATGGCTGTGGCAGTCGACCATCCCCGGCACGACGACCGCGCCCCCGGCGTCGATGACGGTCGCGCCCTTCTGATCGATGTCCTCGTTCGGGCCGATCGCTTCGATCATCCCGCCCGCGATCGCCACGCTCACGCCGAGCCGGAGCGAGTCGGACGAGCCGTCCGCGAGCGCGGCGTCGTGAAGGATCGTGCGGGTCACTTGATGCTCCCGGCGGGACCCGTGATGCTCCCAGCGGGACCCGTCTGCCCCTCGCCCTGGTACTTCCCCTTGTAGCCCTCGGCGGTCGCGGTGCTCAGGCGGAGGAACACGAGCTGGAGGACCGCGGCCCCGCGCTGGAGCCGATAGCCGCGCGGGTTCAGCACCGACAGCAGCCCCTCGCCGCGGCCCGAGTAGCCGGCATCCCAGACGGCGCTCTGCAGCGCCACGCCCGACCGAAGGAGCGTCGATCGCGGCCGCGCGAACGCCATGAGGTCCGCCGGCAAGTTCACCTTCTCCGCGTACCCGATCACGTAGCTGCCCTGGTGGAGATCCCACCAGCCGTCGACGTCGGGCTGCACGTCCTCGCGCGCGGCGGGCTCGCGGAGGTTCGGTACGGCACCGAGCAGTCCCGGCGAGGTGAGTCGCTGGATGCGATCGACGCGGAGATCGATGCCGTTCGGCTGCAGCTGGGTCTGCGGGTCGATGCCCTCGACGAGCGGCGGCTGTGCGGCGATCGCGGCCCGAAGCTCTTCACGCGACAGCACACTCACCGCGCCGAATGCTAGGCGGGCCGCCGGCGAGGTGCCACACTCGGCGGGCCGATGACCCTCCCACCGAAGCCGGTCTCCGCGTCCCAGACCGTCTTCTCGAGGACGATGTTGCCAAGCGACGCGAACCCCTCGGGCAACGTGCACGGTGGCGAGATCATGCGGCTCATCGATGAATGCGCCGGGGCGGCCGCCACGCGCCACGCCCGGCAGCGCGTCGTCACCGCCCGCGTGGACGAGCTGTCGTTCGTCGCTCCGGTCTTCGTCGGGAACCTCGTGACCGCGCGAGCGTCGGTGAATGACGTGGGAACCAACAGCATGGAGGTCGGGGTCCGCGTCGACGCGGAGGACATGCTGACCGGGAAGGTCGTGCACGTGTCGTCGGCGTACCTCGTGTTCGTCGCGATCGGCGACGACGGCAAGACCGCGCCCTTGCCACCGCTGCTCGCCAAGACCGACGAAGAGAAGAAGCGCATGGCCGCGGCCAAGCTCCGCCGCCAGCGCCGCCGGCAGCGCTAGCATCCCCGCGAACAGTAGGGAGGTCGAGATGAGAGGCGCACGCATCCTGTCTGTGACCGTGGCGACGCTGCTGGTGACAGCCGCCTGCCAGGCCCCGCGCGCGACGTCGGGATCGTCGCCAACGGCGAGCGCGAGTGCGGCTCCGGACTTCAGCGGGAAGACGCTCAACATCGTGACCGGCGGCACCGGCGGCGTGTACATCGTGTACGGCGCCGGCCTCGCGGACATGTTGACCAAGAAGATGAAGGTCGCGGCGAGCGCGCAATCCACGCCGGCGTCGGTGGACAACATGAAGCTGATCCGCGACGGCAAGGCGGATCTCGCGTTCACCCTCGCTGATACGGCCTACGACGCGATCAACGCGAAGAATCGCTTCGCGCCGCCGGAGGCCAAGGTCGACGCCAAGACGATTGCGGTCATGTACTCGAACTACATGCACATCGTGGCCAAGGCGAGCGGCGGCATCAACACCGTCGGGGACCTCAAGGGCAAGCGGGTATCGATCGGCGCGGCCGGCTCGGGCACCGAGACCAAAGGCATCCGCATTCTCGAGGCGTACGGCCTGAACGCCACGACCGACATCCAGCCCCAGCGCCTCAACGCGCAGGACTCCGCCGATGCGCTCCGGGACGGCAAGATCGACGCGTTCTTCTTCGACGGCGGCCTGCCGACGAGCGCGGTGACCGACGTCGCGAACTCGACCGGCGTCAAGCTCATCGACCAGTCGGACGCGATCGCGAAGATGAATGCGAAGTACGGCAACTTCTACTTCGCGGCGAAGATCCCGAAGGCTACCTACAAGGGGAACGACGCGGACGTCGTGACCGCGGGCGTCGCCAATCTGCTCGTCGTGCCGTCGTCGCTCGACGCGGCCTTCGTGAAGGCCATCCTCACCGCCATGTTCGACAACCAGGCCGACCTGGTGCTCGTGCACCCGGAGGCGAAGAACCTCAAGCTCGACACCGCCACGCAGGGCTCGCCGATCGACTTCCACCAGGGCGCCATCGACTACTACAAGGCCAAAGGTGTCTGGAAGCCCTAGGCGGATGAGGGCGATCGCCCTGGGCATGGGGATCGTCGTGCTGACGGGGGTGGCTCTGGCCACCCCCGTCGCTGTTCTCCGCGTCGCGGCGCAGACCCGAGACCGCACCCGCATCGTTCCGCTCGCCGACGGCGAGCATTACGAGTACTCCTATCAACAGTCCATCTACCAAGTGCAGGTGGTCGAAGAGCATGTGCGCAACGGAGACACCCTCAGCATCGTTCGCGTGCGGTCGCGCGATCTGAGGGCCGTGGAATACTTCCGCTGGGATGGCCAGATCCGGCGCGAGGGCGACGAGTTCGTGCAGGACGCGCCACCGAATAGCGTCCCGGCACTCATGATCCGGATCACGACCGAGGGAACGCAAGGGCTACGCGGCGCCGCCTTTGACATCGTCCTGCGTGAGGAGCTCGGCGACACGGTCGTGACCGTCACGCCCCAGTACGTGCCGCGCCTCCTCGCGCTGCTGGGCCGCCCGTGAGCGACGAGGTCATCGTCCGGCCGGACTTCGAGTCAGTCGTGGCAGACGAGAAGAACCGCGAGATCATCGAAGAGTTCGAGAACGAGGCGAAGACCCGCACGCTCACCGGCTGGTGGGCCCGGGTCGTGACCTCGCTCTCGGTGGCGACGACGCTCTTCGCGCTCTACTACGCGGCCGCCGGCGCCGAGATCCCGTTCACGAGCGTGGTGCTCGTACCGACCGTGAGCGTCTTCGGCGAGACGATCACGACGAAGCAGATCTACGAGATGCTCTTCCTCGCCGCCGTCCTGACCCTCACGTTCATCCTGTACCCCGCGCATCACCGCTTCTTGAAGCGCGTGAGCCCGGTCCTCGATCTGTTGCCGGCCGCCGCGTCGGTGGCGATCGCCCTGTACGTGCTGCTGAACTTCGAGGTGGTGATCTACCGCGCGAACAGCCCGACGCCGACGGACTTCGTATTCGGGATTATCGCCATCGTCGTCGTGCTCGAAGCCGCACGCCGGACGATCGGCTGGCATCTCCCGGTCCTCGGACTCATCGCGATCGCGTACGCGTACTTCGCGGACTTCATGCCGGGGCCGTTCCGCGGGCCGCCGAAGAATCTCGACGACATCGTCGCGAACCAGTACCTCGGCACCGACGGGATGATCGGCCAGCCGCTCCTGGTCGCCGCGACGTTCATCATCCTGTTCACGATCTACGGCGCGATCCTCGACTACACCGGTGCCGGCAAGTTCTACGTCGACCTCGCGTTCGCGCTCACCGGCCGCAAGCCGACCGGGGCGGCGCGCACCGTCACCGTCGCGTCGTTCCTGCTCGGCACCGTCTCCGGGTCGGGCGTCGCCACGACGGTGACCCTGGGAGCGATCGCCTATCCGATGCTGAAGAAGGCCGGCCACGACCGGGAGTCGTCGGGCGCGATCCTCTCGGCTGGCGGCATCGGCGCGGTCATCTCGCCGCCGGTGCTCGGGCCGGCCGCGTTCATCATGGCCGAGCTCCTGCGCATCAGCTATCTCGAGGTCGTGATCATGGCGATGATGCCGACGGTCCTCTTTTATCTCGGCATCCTGCTCACCATCGAGATCGATGCCCGACGCTTGAAGGCGCAACCGATCGTCCTGGACGCGCCGGGGTTCTGGTGGCTGACCAAGCGGTACTGGTACCAGTACACCTCGCTGTTCGCGATCATCGCGTTCCTGCTGCTCGGATTCAGCACGATCACCGCGATCTTCTGGTCGATCCTCCTCGCGATCGTGGTGCCGTACATCCGCAAGGAGACCTCGCTGACGCCGCGGAAGCTGGTGGCCGCCCTGTCCGCCGGTACGCGGCAGGTTCTGTCGATCGCGGCGACGACCGCGGTCGCCGGGATCGCCGTCGGCGTCCTTCTGCAGACCGGCCTCGGCCTGAAGATCTCGAGCCTGATCCTCGCGCTCGGCCTCGGGAACCTGGTGCTCACGCTCATCGTCGCGGGCGTCGTGCTCTGGGTCCTCGGACTCTCGCTCCCGATTACCGCGACGTACCTCGTCGCGGTGCCGACCGTGATCCCGGCGCTCGTCACGCTCGGCGTGCCGCCGCCGGCCGCGCACATGTTCGTCTTCTACTACGCGGTCCTGAGCGAGGTCTCGCCGCCGGTCGCACTCTCGCCCTTCGCGGCCGCTGCGATCACCGGCGGCAACCCGTACAAGACGATGATGCTCACGTGGAAATACGCCCTGCCATGCTTCCTCGTCCCGTTCATGTTCACCCAGCCCGGTGGGCTTGCGATCCTGTGGCGGGACACCAGCATCGTCGAGGCGGCCGTCGCATCGATCTCGGCCATCGCGGGGATCGTCGCGATCGTGTCCGGGGTCGGCGGCCACTTACTGAAGCCGACGACGCTAATCGAGCGCGGCCTGCTCGTGGCCGCGGGCCTGCTCCTGCTGGCACCCGGCGTCCTCGCGGACCTCGCCGGGCTCGCGCTGTTCGGAGCCGCGCTCGCATCGCAGCTGGTCGTGGCCCGGCCAGGTCGCGCGCCAGCCGCGGTGTGAAGCGCTAGCGGCGGGAGGCGATCGCCTGGCGCAGGACCCGCGCGACGCGCAGCGAGAGCGAGCTCAGCCCGGGCGGGCCTCAGGGCAAGCGGTGTGCCAGGACGTCCGCCACGACCTCTAGTCGCGCTTCAGCTGATCCGCGTAGTACGTGCGGACCTTCTTCACCTTGGGCAGCGCGGTGAATGCGATGTACGGCTGGTTGGGATTCCGCGCGGCGTAGTTCTGGTGGTACGTCTCCGCTTCGTAGAACCGCTCGAGCGGCACGATCTGCGTCACGATCGGCCGGTCGAAGAGCTTGGCCGCGTCGAGCTGCTTCACGTACGCCTCGGCGATCCGCTGCTGCTCGTCGTTCGCGTAGAAGATCGCCGACCGGTACTGCCGGCCGACATCGGCACCCTGCCGGTCACGCGTCGTCGGATCGTGCGCGATCGAGAAGAACACTTTGAGCAGCTTGCCGTAGGTCAGCTTCGCCGGGTCGTAGTGGATCTCTACCGCCTCGGCGTGGCCGGTGGTCCCGGAGCACACGGTCTCGTAGTCGGCGGTAGCCGCGGTGCCGCCGGCGTAGCCGGACTTCACCGAACGGACGCCATCGAGCTGCAGGTAGACCGCCTCGACGCACCAGAAGCAACCGCCCGCGAGCACGGTCGTCGCGTCGCCGCGCGCGGGCGCTGCGTCGATGGCCGGATCAGGGAACTGTTCGGGTGAGACCACTCGATCTCACGGTACTACTGGACCCTGCCGAAGGCAGTGGGTCTCAGCAGGCTTCGTTTACTTCCCGTCCGTCAGACCGATCACGTTCCCATCCGGATCGCTGAACAGCGCGATGGTGGTGGTCGGCCCGACCTTCGTCACCGGGAACACGACCTTGCCGCCCCCATCGGTGGCCTTCTTCACCGTGGCGTTCAGATCCGAAACGACGACGTAGAACGTGATGAACGGCTTCGGACCGCGCAGCGGCCCGATGCCGCCACCGATGCCCTTCCCGCCCGCGTCCGTGTCGATGAACGTGTAGTCGTTCTCCGGCATGAAGTTCATCTTCCAGCCGAGGACGTCGCTGTAGAACTTGCGCGCCTTCGCCGGGTCCGCGCTGTTGATCTCGAAGTTCGTGACTGGATGGCCCATGGTTCCCCTTCTTTCATCGCGTTTCGGATCGCGCTAGGTGGCCGGCTCCCTCCCCTCGGCGACCGCGGTGAGGCGCGGCAGGAAGTAGTCCCAGCCTTCGGTGTGGCTCGCGAGCTCGGCGGCCGGCAGCCCGCGATGCACGAGCCGCAGGCGCGTGCCCATGCCGCGCGGCTCGAGGTCGATCTCGACCGTCGAGCCACCCGGTCCGACGACCGCCTCCGGCCCTTCCCAGCCCCACGTGAAGACGACCCGGCGGTTCGGGATGACCTCGACGTACTCGCCACGCACCGCCGCGTCCTTGAACGACACGTGGAAGCGGCCGCCGGCACGCGGATCGAGCTCGGCGACGCGGCCCTTCCACCGGACATATTCCTGCGGATCCGTGAGCAGCGTGAACACGGTCTCCGGCGACGCCGCGATGTCGATCACACGCTCAATGACGTCGACGTCGATGCTCATGGCTTCCCTTCTCCCGTTCGGCGCGCTCGGCCGCCGCCTTCAACCCCGCGAGCTCCGCGTCCCAGAACGCCGCCAGATACGCGCGTAGCTCCTGCACGGCGGCCCGTCGGGCCCGGTAGATGCTGCGCCTGCCGTCGCGCCGCAGGGTAACGAGGCCTGCATTCCCGAGGACCCGCAGGTGCTGGGAGATCGCCGGACGGGTGACGTCGAAGTGCGACGCGATGTCCCCGACCGACCGCTCCTCGCGCCAGACCAGGCGGAGGATCTCGCGGCGCCTCGGCTCGGCGATCGCTCGTAGTGCGTCGTCCATGCTCATTAGGTTAGTCCTCGCTTACCAATTAGGTCAAGCGCGCCGACTAGTCTGGACGCCCCCCAACGTGGCTACTGCCCCGGGTCTTTCACGCTCCCGACCTTGTCGACGATCGCGTTCACGAGGGCACCACCCGACGCCCGCACCTCTCGGACG
>DASYVN010000205.1:0-10271 GCA_035937095.1 Candidatus Limnocylindria bacterium | reverse complement strand
CGAGCTCATCGCGCAGGGCGTCGAGTTCTCGACGTCGAGCGACACCGAGGTCGTCGCGCAGGCGATCGCGTCGGCGCGAGGCGCGACGTGGGATCAGCGGATCGTCGCCGCGCTGCCGTCGCTCGCCGGCGCCTGGTCGCTCACGCTCCTCACGCCGACGGCGCTGTACGCGATCCGCGATCCGCTCGGCGTGCGGCCGCTCTGTCTCGGTCGCAAGGGCGACGCGTGGATCGTCGCGAGCGAGAACTCGGCGCTCGAGACCATCGGCGCAACGACGATCCGCGATGTCCGGCCGGGCGAGGTGCTGCGGATCGACGGGCGCGGGCCCGTCACCATCGCCGATCTTTCCGCGGACCGCACCGGTCTCTGCGTGTTCGAGCACGTGTACCTCGCGTCGGCGTCGAGCGATCTAGGTGGCCGCTCGGTGTACGCGACGCGCGAGCGGATGGGCGAGATCCTCGCGGAGGAGCATCCTGCGGAGGCCGACGTCGTCATCCCGGTGCCCGACAGCGCGATCCCCGCGGCCGTCGGGTACGCCCGCCGGAGCGGCATCCCGTTCCGCGAGGGACTGATCAAGAACCGCTACATCGGCCGCACCTTCATCCAGCCGACGCAGGAGCTCCGCCGTCACAGCGTCGCGCTCAAGTACAACGCCCTGCGCGACGTGCTCGACGGCAAGCGCGTCGTCGTCGTGGACGACTCGATCGTGCGCGGCTCGACGAGCGGTCCGATCGTGCAGCTCCTGAAGCGCCACGGCGCGCGGGAAGTGCATCTACGGGTGTGCTCGCCGCCCATCCGCCATCAGTGCTTCTTCGGCGTCGACATGGCCCGACGCGACGAACTCATCGCCTCGCACATGGATGAGGCCGAGATCCGCGAGCACGTCGGCGCGGATTCGCTTGGGTACCTCTCGCTCGAGGGCATGATCCGCGCGACCGGCGCGACCCGCGGCGAGCTCTGCACCGCGTGCTTCAGCGGCGACTACCTCGTGCCCGTCCAGCTCGAGCTGACGAAGGACGTGCTCGAGGCATCCCGGGCATGAAGTACTCGGACGCCGGCGTGAACGTCTCGCGGGCCGAGGACGCGCTCGCGCGGATCCGGGACAAGGTGCGCGCGACGAAGCGGCCGGAGGTCATCGGCGACATCGGTTCGTTCGGCGGGCTCTTCCGCCTGGGCGGCACCGATACGGTCCTGGTCGCGACGACCGACGGCGTCGGGACGAAGCTCGAGCTCGCCCGGCTCCTCGATCGGCATGAGGGCGTCGGCACCGACCTCGTGCATCACTGCGTGAATGACGCGCTCGCGATGGGCGCCGAGCCGCTCTTCTTCCTGGACTACTTCTCGACCTCGAGGCTCGACCCGGAGGTGTTCGCGCGCGTCGTCGGCGCGATGGCCGACGCTTGCCGCGCGCACGGCTGCGCGCTCCTCGGCGGCGAGACCGCCGAGCTGCCCGGGATGTACGGGCCCGGCGCGTACGACCTCGCCGGGTTCCTCGTCGGTGGCGTCGCGCGCGATCGGATCCTTGATCCGGCGTCCGTGCGCGAGGGCGATGCGCTTATCGGCCTTCCATCGAACGGTCTCCATACGAACGGGTACACCCTGGTTCGCGCGATCTGCGATCGCGCGGCCGCGCGCGCGGCGATGGATGTCCGTGATTTCCTCCTGCTCCCGCGGCCCGAGCTGCATGGCAGCACGCTCGGCGACGCCCTGCTCGCCACCCACCGCTGCTACCTCCCGGACGTGCGGGCGTTGCGCGCGGCCGCGACGGTGCGATCGATCGCGCACCTGACCGGCGGCGGCTGGGAGGGCAACCTCCCGCGCGCGCTCCCTGCTGACCTCGGCGCGGCGGTGGATCGCGACAGCTGGACCGTGCCGCCGCTCTTCCGGATGCTCGTGGAGTGGGGCGGCGTCGCCGAGAGCGAGGCCTTCGACACCTGGAACATGGGCATCGGTCTGGTGGTGGCGATCGCCGCGACCGACGAGCGGGCGTCGCTTCGCGCCCTGCCGGACGCGATCCGGATCGGCACGGTGGAACGCGCGCGGCCGGATGCGCCGCGGGTGCGCTGGGCGTGACGCTGCGCGTCGGCGTCTGCGTGAGCGGGCGCGGCACGAATCTCCAGGCGATCCTCGACGCCTGCCGCGACGGCCGTCTCGACGCGACGGTCGTCTACGTCGGCGCGAGCCGCAAGAGCGCGTTCGCGCTCGAGCGCGCGAAGGCCGCGGGCGTCCCGGCTGAAGCGTTCCCGCCCGCGGCGAACGGTGGCCGCGACGCCGCGCAACAGCTCATGGCCCGACGGCTCGTCGCCGCCGGCGTCGAGCTGGTCGTGCTCGCGGGCTACGACCGGATCCTCGCCGATCCTTTCTGGGACGTCCTGGGCGATGTGCCGGTCATCAACATCCATCCGTCGTTGCTGCCCGCGTTCGGGGGACTCAACCGGCTGAAGGTGCACGAGGCGGTGCTCGCCGCGGGCGTCGCTGAGACCGGCTGCACGGTGCATCGCGCGCACCGCGGGATGCTCGATCAGGGCGAGACCCTCGTGCAGCGCCGCGTGCCGGTCCTGTCGGGCGACGACCCGGAGGCCCTCGAATCGCGCGTGCTCGAAGCGGAGCACATTGCGCTCGTCGACGCAGTGGCATTATTCGCGCGAAGAGCGATCAACGTCTAGCTGGAGGTCAAGGTGATGGCGTGCAATTGCGGCAACTGCTGCGGCGCGTGCTGCTCGGGCGGCACAACCCAACCTCGACCCACGACCGGCAAGTAACCCCCGCGCGACATAGGCCCGTCGACCGGTCGGACGCGCGCTCCGTCGCCCGAATCAGCGGTACGGCCGACTAGCCCGAACTCCTGACTGAGGAGGCCGGTGCGCTGGCCTCCCCGGCTGCGGCGATCACGGACGGCCGCGAGGCATCGAGACGCCGCGAGACCGCGAGCCCCGTGACTCCACCGGCGATCGCCACCCCGAATGCCGCGGCGATCCCGGTCTGGACCGGCAGTCCGCGGCCGACGGCGATCGCGACGGCCGCGCCCCCGGCCCCGGTCCCGAGCGCGGTCCCGAGGTTGTCGAGCACCTGCATCGCCGCGCCCGTCGCGCCGGTGCGCACCTCGGGCGCGAGCCGCAGCACGAGCACCGAGATCGCGGCGTAGCCGAAGCCGATGCCGGCACCGCTCGTGGCCCACGCGAGGTACGCGAGCTCGACCGGGATGGGGAACAGCAGCACCGCGAGCACACCGCTCGCTCCGAGGGCGACGAGCGCGAAGGACGTCGTGATGATCGCGCGGCTGGTCAGCTTCGGCGCGAGCCGCGCGTGGACCCACGCACCGCCGGTCCAGGTGACCGCGCCGGTCGTGAGCGCGATCCCCGCGAGCGTCGGGCTCAGCCCGCGCGCCTCGCGCAGCATCAATGGAAGGAACGCCTCGGTGCCGAAGAACGCGAAGGTCAGCAGTCCACGCACGAGCACCGCCGCGCCGAGCCCGGTCGTTCCGGTGAGCGTGCCCGCGGGCGTCACCCGCCGGAGGGCGGGCAGCGCGACGAACCACCCCCCGATGACCAGCGCGATCGCGAGCGGCACCGTGGCGGTCGTGAGGCCCGCGAGCAGGAGTCCGGCGCCGAGCGCGACCAGCACCGCATCGCGGCGGCTGGCACGCTCGCCCGGCTTCGTTGGCGCGCCGACCACGCGGAGCGCCGGCACGGCGAGCGCCGCGGCGAACACCGCGAACGGGAGCAGGCCGACGAAGACGAGCCGCCAGGTGAACGCGGTCGCGATGAACGCGGCCCCGGCCGGCCCGACGATCGAAGGCACGACCCACGCGGTCGAGAGGATCGCGAACATCCGCGGCCGCTCGGTCTCGGTGTACCCCCGCGCGATGCTCGCGTACGTCGCGGCGATGATCGCGCCCGAGCCCACGCCCTGGACGAGGCGGCCCGCCACGACCACGGGCATCGCCGGTGCCGCGCCGGCGATCGCGAGCCCGAGCGCGAACAGCGAGAGCCCGATCGAGTAGGGAAGCAGGGTGCCGCGCTCGTCGGCGAGGCCCCCGGCGACGATGACCGACGCGAGGCTGCCGAGGAAGAACGCGCTGAACACCCAGCCGTACAGCGACACCCCGCCCAACTCGTCCGAGACGATGGGGAGGATCGTCTCGACCGCGAGCGACGAGAATGCGACGAGCGTGATCGTGAGGACCAGGCCGACCGTGAGCAGCCGCACCGGTCCACCCTAGATTGAGCATCGTGGGATCGCGTGTGCGTTGCGCAACGGTCGCGCTCGTCATCGCCGCGTGCACCGCGCCGGCGGCCACGGCCCCGTCGCCCAGCCCGACCTCGATGATCCTGCGCATCACCGCGGATGACGCGGCGCGCGCGATGGCCGGCGACCGGTTCTTCTCGGACTACGGCCAGGCGACCCTCGTGATCAGCGGACGGGTCGGCGACGTGGCGGTCTCCGGCAACAACACCCGCATCGCGCTCGAGACATCGACCAGCTCCGTCGTGATCTGTGAAGCCTTCGGTGCGTCGGCGGTGACGGCCGGCGACACGATCCAGGTGCGCGTGCGCGCGACTGACGCGCAGCGCGACGATGCCGGGGTGCTCCTCCGCAGCTGCGAGGTCGCCAAGCCCTAGCTCGGGTGGAGCCGCAGCAGCTCGAGCGTCGTCCGCCTCTTTGCGTCGTAGGTGATGGCCGCGCCCTCGAGATTGGCGAACGAGGCGCCGTCCAACGGGACACCGAGCTCGTCGGCGAGGGCGACGATGGGCAGCTCGATGATGCCGCCGTGCGAGATCGCGAGCACCCGATCTTTCGGCCCGACGCGTCCGGCGAGCCGGGCCCACGTCGCCAGCTGCTCGTTCGCGAACGTGCGCGCCTGCGGCTCCTTCCGCAGGAGCACGCGCCACTCGGCGAGCGTGGCCATCGATCCGAACACCTGCGAGCCGCCGATGTCCGGCAGCAGTCCCGGCTCGGTCGCATCGAGCCGTCCGCCGACGAGCTCCGCGGTGCGCTTCGCGCGTTCCAGGGGACTTGCGATGACGAGCGCGTAGCGCGTGCCGTGAAGCGCGCGCGCCGTCGCTTCGCCACGCGGACTGAGCGGCGTGCTGAGGCCGCGCTCGGCGTGGCGACGGACCTCGAGGACGCTCACTTTCGGGGGGGTTCCTGACCGGGCAGCCGACCGACCAGCGGCATGCCCCTTGCTATCCTTCGCGCGTAGTGCGCGTCCTTATTACCGGCATCACCGGCATGGCCGGAAGTCACCTTGCCGAGTATCTCCTCGCCGAACATCCCGACGTCGCCGTGTACGGCACGTTCCGCTGGCGTTCGCGGATGGAGAACCTGGAGCCGCTCCGGCGCGCCCAGAAGGTCGACATCGTCGAAGGACGGTACAGCGACGGGCAGGCCCTCCGGCACGAGAAGAAGAAGGGCCGGGTGACGCTCCTGTATTGCGAGCTCACCGACGCCGGCGCGGTCGAGCACCTCATCTCGGCCGTGCAGCCGGAGCGGATCTTCCACCTCGCCGCCCAGTCGTTCGTGCAGGAGAGCTTCGACGAGCCCGCCTCGACGCTGTACATCAACATCCAGTCGCAGGTGAACCTCCTCGAGTCCGTGCGCCGGCACGACACGCAGACCCGCGTGCACGTCGCCGGGTCGAGCGAGGAGTACGGCCTGGTCCACCCGGACGAGGTCCCGATGAAGGAGACGAACCCCCTGCGTCCGCTCTCGCCCTACGCGGTGAGCAAGGTCGCGCAGGACAAGCTCGCCTACCAGTACTTCAAGTCCTACGGCCTCCACATCGTCGTGACGCGAGGCTTCAACCACACCGGTCCCCGGCGCGGCCCGGTCTTCGCCGACAGCACCTTCGCGAAGCAGATTGCCGAGATCGAGGCGGGGTTCCACCCGCCGGTCATCTACCACGGCGATCTCACCACCAAGCGCGACCTGTCCGACGTGCGGGACATCGTCCGCGCGTACTGGCTCGCCCTCGAGAAGGCCGAGCCCGGCGAGAGCTACAACGTCGGGAGCGGCCGCACGCACACGATCCGCGAGATGCTCGACGTCCTGCTCGCGGCGTCGAAGCTGAAGATCCGCACCGAGGAAGACCCCGCGCGGCTCCGGCCGAGCGACGTCCCGATCCTCTGGGCCGATCCCACGAAGTTCCGCGCTGCGACCGGATGGGAACCGAAGATCCCGTTCGAACAGACGCTTCGCGACGTTCTGGACTATTGGAGAGAGCGCGTGGCGGCCGAAGGCGGCCGACCGGCGCGCGCGGGGGTGTAAGCGATGCCAGACATTGGCGCAATTTGGAACGGCTTCGTGAACAGCGCGATCGTGCAGCTCGGGGTGCGGTTCGTGGGCCTGTACCTCTTCGTCCTGTACATCGCGATGATCTTCTGGACCTACCGTGACGCGCAGAACCGCACCGAGAACCGGATCCTGCCGGTCCTGGCAGCACTGCTCGTCACGGCCGTGCCCGTCCTCGGCCTCTTCATCTACCTCATCGTCCGCTCGCGCGAGACGATCGGGGAGGCCTACGAGCGCCAGCTCGCGGAGGAGAGCCTCCTTGGGGAAGCCGAGCAGCGCATCGTCTGCCCGACGTGTCACGAGCGCGTGCAGGAGGACTACATCCTCTGCCCGACGTGCCGCACGCGCCTGAAGCGCGTCTGCCCGTCGTGCACGAAGCTCATCCGTCCCGAGTGGAACATCTGCCCGTACTGCGCGAAGGACTTCGATGAGCGCGACTGGACCGTGCACACCGGTGGCAAGGACATCGCCGCCGTCGGCGAGAAGGCCTCCACCACCTAGACGGCCTGGACACGCCATCGGCCGCCGCGCGCGTGCTCGCGCCGCATCTCGCGCACCGGGACCGCGAGGCCCTCGTCGTCGTGCTGCTCACCCGGAAGCAGCGGTTCATCGCGGTCTGTCCCATGTATCAGGGGAACATCGCGGGCACGTCGGTCCGGATCGGCGAGCTGTTCACCGAGGCCCTCCGCCGCAACGCCGCCGGCATCATCCTCGGGCACAACCACCCGTCCGGCGACCCCGAGCCGTCGGCCGACGACATCCGCACGACGCGGGATGCCGTGGCCGGCTCCTCGGGGTGTCGGTCGTGGATCACGTGATCATCGGCGCGGGCCGCCACGTCAGCCTTCGGGAGCGCGGCGCGATGGCGTAGTCCGGCCCGACCCGCACGCCCACCCCGACGCTCCAGCACTAGCGGGGACGCGAACGTCGCGCGTGAAAGACGCGCGATCAGGGCTCTATCCTCACCTGACCACCCGCGCGTTCTGGAAGGGGTACGTCCAGCTTGTTCGAATCCCTCTGGGGGCTCTTCTCCCGTGACGTCGGCATCGACCTCGGCACGGCGAACACGCTCGTGCACGTGCGCGGGCGCGGCATCGTCATCAGCGAGCCGTCCGTCGTCGCGAAGGACACGAAGACCGGGCAGATCCTCGCCGTTGGGGCGGAGGCCAAGCGCATGCTCGGGCGCACGCCCCAGAACATCGTGGCGATCCGGCCGTTGAAGGACGGCGTGATCAGCGACTTCGACATCACCGAGTACATGCTCAAGCACTTCATCCACAAGGTGCACGACCGCATCGCGCTGTTCCCGCGGCCGCGCGTGGTCATCGGCATCCCCTCCGGAGTGACCGAGGTGGAGAAGCGCGCGGTGCAGGAAGCGGCCATCAACGCCGGCGCGCGGTGGGCGCGGCTCGTCGAAGAGCCGATGGCCGCTGCGATCGGCGCGGGCCTTCCGGTCCAGGAGCCGAGCGGCTCGATGATCGTCGACATCGGCGGCGGCACGACGGAGGTCGCGGTCACGTCGCTCGGCGGCATCGTCGTCGCGCGGTCGATCCGCATCGGCGGTGACGAGATGGACCAGGACATCGTGTCGTACGCCCGCCGTGAGTTCAACCTGCTCATGGGCGAGCGGACCGCGGAGGACATCAAGATCGCGATCGGCTCCGCGTATCCGCTCGACGAAGAGGTCTCGACATTCTTCCGCGGCCGGGATCTCCTCACGGGGCTGCCGCGAAGCATCGAGGTGACGAGTGCTCAGATCCGCGAGGCCATCGAACCGTCGGTGCAGCAGATCGTCGATTCGGTGAAGGACACCATCGAGGAAACGCCGCCCGAGCTCGTGGCGGACATCATGGATCAGGGCATCTATCTCGCCGGCGGCGGCGCCCTGCTGCGCGGCATGGACACCCGGATCTCCGAGGCCACGCAGATGGCCGTGCACATCGCCGACGACCCGCTCACGTGCGTCGCGCGCGGGACCGGCATGGTCTTGGAGAACCTCGTGAAGTACGAGCGGAGCCTCGTGACCGAGACCTACGCGATCATGCCGCGCTGATGGCGATGTTCAGCCGGACTCGCTCGCGCCGCACCAACAGCGTGCTGCGGCCGTTCGCGATCCTCTTCGCGATCTCGCTGCTGCTCCTCGTGTTCCGATCCGCGTCCGTCATCGAGGGCGCGGCAACCGTCGGCACGCAGCTGCTCGTCCCGATGCAGCGCGCTCTCGCCCAGACCGGCTCCTCGACGAGCCGCTTCTTCCAGGCCATCGGCGAGATCGACAGTATCCGCGCCGAGAACGCGGACCTCCACGGGGTGAATGATCGGCTCACGCTCGAGAACGCGCGCCTGGCGGAGGCGGCGATCGCGGCGCAGCAGGGCGCGAAGCTCGACGCCGCGCAGCGTGCCCTCCCGTACAAGACGATCAGCGCGCCGGTCATCGCCCGCGATCCGAGCGGCGTGTTGAAGTCCATCGTCATCGGCGCCGGCACCGACCAGGGCGTCCGCGTCGACGAGGTCGTGCTTTCCGAGAAGGGCGTGGTCGGCCGAGTGAGCGAGGTCGGCTCGAACTACGCGAAGGTGCTCCTCGTCACTGACTCCGCGTCGAGCGTCTCGGCCCTCGTGCAGACGAACCGCGCGAGCGGCATCGTCCGCGGCCAGTACGGCGACACGCTCGTGATGGAGTGGATCCTCCAGAGCGACCCGGTGAAGCCCGGCGACGTCATCGTCACCGCGGGCCTCGGCGTCGGGACCGAGCTGCGCTCGCTGTATCCGAAGGGCCTCGTCATCGGGACCGTGGTCGACGTGACGAAGGCGGAGGTCTCGGCGTACCAGCGGGCGGTCGTCGCGCCGGCGGTGGATCTTCGCAAGCTCGAGAACGTCTTGATCATCACGGACTCCGCTAAGCCGTAACCCGGCTCCATCGCTCACGTCATACGGATTGAGATGGGACGGGTGACGCGCCTCGCTGCCGCCTGGCTCCTGCTATCGGCGTTCCTGCCGGGGCTTGGCCGGACGGTCGACGCTCGAACGACAGAGCCCTCGGCGAATAGCTTGATCAGCGCGCCGGCACCTGCGGCGGACACCAGCGCCGCTCCGCGAGCACTCGTCCGCTTCGCGGATTCGGCGTCGGCCAGCGAGCGCGCCGCGGCGCTTGCGCGGGCCGGGGCGACCGTCGATATCGAGCTTCCCGCACTCGGCGCGACCCGCGTCGTGCTGCCGATTGACACGAGCGATGCGACCGGGGACAAGAGCGCCTTCGCGGCGCAGCGCCTGTCGCGCGATCCCGCGGTCGTCGCCGCGCAGCTTGACTCGCGGGCGTCCGTTGGATTCACGCCGAATGACAGCTTGTTCAGCACGGACCCGTCGTTCGGTGCCGGACAGTGGGGACTGCGCGCCGCGGAGGTCGACAAGGCCTGGGACGTGGTGACGGGATCGCCGACGGTGATCGTCGCCGTTGTCGACACGGGCGTTGACGCGAACCACCCCGATCTCACGGGCGGGACCATCGTGGGCCCGACATTCGTCTCGTCGCCCGACCCGTCGTGCACTCCCGGGTCGCAGGTCGACGACAACGGCCACGGCACGCACGTTGCCGGGGTCATCGCGGCGAACGCGAATAACGGCACCGGCATCGCCGGTGCCGCATTCGGAGTGCGCGTTCTTTCGGTGAAGGCGCTCGATTGCACCGGCGCCGGCCTGCTCTCCGACGTCGCACGAGGCGTCACCTGGGCCACCGATCACGGCGCGCGGATCATCAACATCTCGCTCGGGACGGCGGCGGACCTGTTCGTCCTCCACGACGCGATCCGCTATGCGGTCGCGCGCAACGTCCTGGTCGTCGCGGCGGCGGGCAATTGTGGCGTCGCGTCCGTGCGCTGCGCGACGATCGACGCGCCGGAGTACCCGGGCGCGTATCCCGAGAGCCTCGCCGTCGCGGCCACCGACATGACTGACCAGCACGCGAGCTTCAGCAACGTCGACGCGTA
>DASYVN010000204.1:0-5745 GCA_035937095.1 Candidatus Limnocylindria bacterium | reverse complement strand
AAGGTCAGCTAGCCCGCACGCAGCTGCGCATCGCGAGGCGCACGCAGTCCGCACCGTTCGTCGTCCCCGGGACCACCCGCACGACCGCCGTGTCCAGTCCCGCGGTGAGCCGTCGGAACCCCGCGGCCGCGCCTTCCGGTGGGCCCCAGTAGCCGACCCGCGCGAGGAGCTCGTCCGGGAGATCCGCGGCGAGCTCGTCATCGCTCGCGCCGCGAGCGCGTCTGGCCTCGAGGTCCGTGAGCGCCGCGTCGAAGCCCATCCGCGTGAAATGCCCGCGATAGCCCTTGCGTGGATCCGCACCGGAGCGGCCCATCGCGTAGCCGAGGACCATCTTGGCGAGCGCCATTCGGGCCGCCGCGACATCGGCATCGACGCACACGCGGATGTACTGGTGGATCTTGATGACCCGCGGGTCCCGCCCGGCCCGCAGCGCTCCGGCGGCAACGCGCTCGCGGCTCCACAGCGTCTGCTCGGGTGAGCACCAGTTGAGCGCTGCACCGTCGTAGCGCTCGCCGGCGAGCTGCAGCATCTGCGGACCGAGCGCGCCGAGGTAGAGCGGCGCGTCTCGCAGGGCCTCGCGTAGGATGCCGGCGAGCTCGCGCAGCGCCGCGATCGGCCGCTCTCGCACGCTGCCGGCGCCGACCCCGAGGAAGAAGCGCCCGCCGGTGCGCTCGAGGGCGGTCCGCGCGCCGGCGATCAGGCGCTCGGCGCTCCACCGCTGGATCGGGAGCACGGAGATGCCCGTCTCGAGATCGCCGGCGGCGTGCCAGCGGACACAGAGCCCGAACGGATCCTCGCGATCGGGCGTCCAGAGGCTGGTGTACCCGAGCACCGCGGCCTCGGCCGCGATGTCGTCCTGTGCTATGTCGGAGAGCACCAACCGGCTGTCGATCCCGAGGCCGATCTCCACCCGCGGAACGGTACTCTCGGAAACGGGGCCTGGCCGCGTACGACGGACGCGGGCTGGGCTACCTAGTACTGCCCGTCGTGCCAGGCGCCGGCCCCAGCGCGATCCGCACCGTGAGGAGCGTCGTGCCGACGAGGCGCACGAAGAACGCGTTCGCCCCGAGGCCGAGCGCGCGTTGCCGTGCGACGGGGTGGTCTTCGGGCAGCATGGTCGCGATCCCCGACCGCCAGCGCCCGTGCGTGCGCACACGCACCCGAGGGTCTCGCTGGATGTTCTTGACGTAGCCGGACGCGAACCCGTGATCGGACACGATCCAGAACACGTCGCCGCGCAGTCCATCACCGACGGGCGTACGCCGGGGACGGCCGCTGGCGCGCCCGCGCGTCTCGAGCAGCGCGTACCAGGGCACGAAGCCCGCGACGCGCCCGACCACGGGATTGACCGCGTACTTCGCCAGGGCGCCCGTGAGCGTGCGCGTGTCCAACTCGTGGGACTATCGAGCGTATGACCAGAGCGCGGCTGACGTTCCCGCAGGGCGACCCGATCGAGTTCCCGCTCGAGGAGGTCGCGGCATTCGGCCCCGATATCGCCGGCTTCCGGCCGTGGCTCGGCGCGGTCTTCGCGTCGGCCGAGGGCCGCTGGCTGATCCGCGTCGGTGACGACGAGGTCCTCGGCTTCCGGCGCACCGAGCTGAAGCGCGTCCGGGCGACACCCGAAGGCGCCGAGCTCACGCTCGGGGACAGCGACGAGCCGATCCCCCTTCGCGAAGTCGATGTCAGGTCATACGGACCCGAGCCGAAGGACGTCCGGTCCTGGCTGGGCCGGCTGGCCCACGGTCAGGGGGACGCCTGGATCAGGTTCATCGACGGTCACGAGCTGCGCTTCGCGATCGGCAATGGCCCGCACATCCGTTTCCTCGAGCCGACGGACACCCTGCCTGAAGGCGGCATCCGCCTGCCGCTCGCGTAAAGGAGGACACCACCATGTGTCGGAGCATCAAGCGTCTACGCACGATCGAGGGCGTCGCCGCCGAGGACGAGATCCGGGCGGCAGCGCGGCAGTTCGTGCGGAAAGTGAGCGGCATGCAGCAGCCCGCGCCCAAAAATGCGGACGCCTTCGAGGCGGCGGTCGACGTCATCACAAGAGCGTCGCGCGAGCTCCTCGGCGCGCTTCCGCCGTCGAAGGCCGCCGTTCCGGTGCCGCGTCCCCGGACGCGCTGATCGCGTGGACGAGAAGGGCTACGCCGGGCCCGTGATCTCTGGGTCCACGCGACGCAGGGCGTCGTCGGGGAGGGGAAGCGGACCGCCGAGGTGATCGTCGCGGCGAGCAGCCCGGCGATCAGGAGGACAAGCGTGGCCATCCCTTCGTCGGTCCGGCGGGCCGGATCCTCGATGAGGCCCTCGCAGACGCCGGGATCGACCGTTCCACGCCACGGTGTACGTGACGAACGCGGTGGGACTCGTCTCGCTGTCGTTCCCAGCGGTCTCTGAGACTCACTACGCGGCAGCCATGAGCTCGACCAGCCAGCTCTGAAGCTGCTGGAGGGCCGGGATGTGCTCGAAGCCCCGGTCGGTGAACGGCGTGCTGTCGAAGCGTTCAGCAGGCGTGAGCCAGCCAAGCTCGCCGCGCAGCCGGTGATAGTTGAACTACCCGGCGTACTCCGAGAGCGCCGCCGGGACGGTGCGCGTCCATCGAATGACACCTTCAAGACGGAAGAGCATGTAGCTGGTCGTTTGCTGACTGACCGTGGCGAGCGGCCGTGACTGGATGCGTGCCGCGCGACGCTAGCCGACGGCTCGCGCGGCCCAGCCCTCCGGCATATCGACGTTGAAGACGAGCGTCTGCTGCGTCGAGCGGACGACGATCATGCGGATCGGCTCGCTCCACGAGCGGTTCACCTCGACGTGCACCACCTGCGGCGCGACCCAGACGACGTCGCCCGGCTCCGCCTCGTACGTGCCGCTCTCGGTCACGAATCGCGCGTTCCCGCTGATGACGTAGATTCCGCTCTCGGCCTCACCGTGGTGATGCGCGGCCGAGATCTCGCCGGGATCGAGCTCGACGTAACCGAGCCAGACCTTCTCCGCCCCGACGAGCGCCTTTGAGATCGCCGCTTCGCGCCGCATCCCGCCGCTCGCTTGATCGAGCACGCGGTCGGCGGGCTTGATCACCCGGAGGTCAGCCGGCACGCGCGAGCTCGCGGTACCGCTCCCGCAGCACGGTCTTCTGGATCTTGCGCGTCGGGCCCGTGCGGGGCAGCTCGTCCGTGAACACGATGTAGCGCGGCCGCTTGAAGTCGGCGAGCCGCTCGCGCACGAACGCGCGCAGCTGCTCGGGGTCCGGCGCGCGGCCTGCGGCGGGGATGATCGCAGCGACGACGGACTCACCCCACTGCGCGTCAGGGATCCCGAAGACCGCGACCTCCTCGACGTCGGGGTGCAGCCGCAGTACGGCCTCGACCTCGAGCGGGGAGACGTGCTCGCTCCCGGTGATGATCACGTCCTTCTTTCGCCCGGTGACCCAAAGGTACCCGTCGTCGTCGAGCATGCCGAGGTCGCCGGTGTGCAGCCAGCCGCCGCGCAGCGCCTCCTCGGTCCGATCGGGCAGGTTCCAGTAGCCGTCCATGAGGTGCTCGCTGCGCGCGACGATCTCGCCGACGGTGCCCGGCGGCACGGGACGATCCTGGTCATCGACGATCCGGATCTCCGCTTGCGGGTGCGGCCGCCCGTTGGATCCGTACGCGCTCGGCGGATCCTCGGGCCGCAGGAACGTGAGCACCGGTCCCGCCTCGGTGAGGCCGTAGTTCTGCAGGTAGGCCGCGTGCGGCAGCCGCGCGCGGATCTCGTCGATGAGCTCGCGCGGCATCGCGTCGGAGCCGGCAATCACGCGTCGGAGCGACGAGAGATCCCGCCGCTCGAGGTCGGCGTGGGCCACCAAGCGTTTCCAGATGGTCGGCACCGCGCGGAACGCGGTGACGCGATGGCGCTCGATCGCGTCCAGGATCGCGTCCACGTCGGGCCACGGCAGCACGACGACCGTCGCACCCGCGTAGAGCGGCGGGAGGATCCCGCAGTCGGTGCCGCCGGTGTGGAACAGCGGGTACGTGCAGAGGTAGACGTCGTCGCGCGTCGCGCGCGTCTCGGACGCCCACATCGCCGCGTGCAGCACGTGCGCGCGGTGCGAGAGCACCGCGCCCTTCGGCGCGCCGGTCGTCCCGCTCGTGTACAGGATCACGTGCGGGTCGGTCTCCGCGATCGCGACGGCGGGCTCTGCGTCGCTCGACGACGCGATGAGGTCCGCGTAGCGGATGCCGCCGTCGTGCTCGCCGATCCACACGACCGTCGTGGACCCGGCCGCATCCGCGGCGACGTCGGCGTGGTCAGCCGCGGCGATGAGCACGCGCGCGCCGGAATCGGCGAGCACGTGCCGCAGCTCGGCGGCCTTGTACCAATAGGAGACGGGCACGAGGACGGCCCCCGCCTTCGCGACGGCGAAGTACGCGACGACCCACTCCACCGAGTTGCGCCCCAGGAGCGCGACGCGGTCGCCGCGCTCGACGCCGAGCGTGCGGAGCCCGTTCGCGAGGCGGACCGCGGCCTCGTCGAGCTCGCCGTACGTCCAGCGGTGCTCGTTGAAGAGGAGCGCCACCCGGTCCGCGTCCGGGCCGTGCGCGCGCCGCCGCACGATCTCGCCGATCAGCAGCATGTGATTCCCGACCTCACAGATCGGAATACTATGGCCCGCGGCCTCCGCGCGGCAGCCGTCCTGCGGTCGCGCGACTCATCGCCAGGCACTGACGCGGCGACTCTTCTTGGTTTCTGTAATATTAGTATGCAGGGTTACGGGACGGAGGAGTTCAAAAATGGCCGAATCCAGAGACATCAAGGGCTGGGTGGCCGGGCGGGTGCCCGCCGACTGGTACGAGGGCGCACCGGAGGTCACGGTCGATCGCGAGGAGATCCTCGTGGTCGGCAAGCTGACGGAAGTGAAGGTCGAGGGCGGCGAGGATGCCGAGAGGGCCGCCGCGGCGGGGCGCATCAAGCAGCACCGTGAGGACACCCGCGAGAAGCGCATGGGGATCTCGAACGAGGCCGAGCACCGCTTCGAGCGGCCGATCTCGTGGGGCGTGAAGTACGGGGAGAAGACGTTCCTGTTCACGCATCTTTCGATCCCGGTGATGACCCGCCTCCGGCAGAAGGAGCGCGCGGTCCTCGACTCGCTCGTGGAGGCGGGTGTGGCCCGCAGCCGCAGCGAAGCCGTCGCCTGGTGCATCCGGCTGGTGGACCAGCACGAGTCCGACTGGCTCAAGGAGCTCCGCGAGGCGATGTCCAAGGTCGCCCAGGTCCGCTCCGGCGGGCCGCTCAACTAGCGATGGCGGTCGAGTCCGGACCGGAGGTCCTCGACGCGTTCTCGGCGGCCGTGGTTTCGGTCGTCGAGCGCGTCGCGGCCTCGGTGGTCCATGTCAGCTCCGGCCCGGGCGGCGGCAGCGGCTTCGTCATCGCGCCCGACGGCTACATCCTGACGAACGCCCACGTTGTCGAGAACGGCGCGCAGCCACGCATCACGCTGCCTGACGGGACCGAGCTCGCTGCCTCGATCGTCGGGAGCGACCCGAGCACCGACCTCGCGGTCATCCGCGCGCTGAATGCCGCGATCCTGCCGTCGGTGACGCTCGGCGACTCTGATGTGCTTCGCGTCGGCCAGCTCGTCATCGCGATCGGCGACCCGCTCGGCTTCCAGTCGACGGTCACGACGGGCGTGGTCAGCGCGCTCGGCCGGTCGCTGCACGCGCGCGACGGCCGGCTCATCGAGAACATCATCCAGACCGACGCCGCGCT
>DASYVN010000203.1:0-4283 GCA_035937095.1 Candidatus Limnocylindria bacterium | reverse complement strand
CCCGGGCACATCGCGCTGCACCGCCCTGGACACGCCGATGTGCCGCTCGAACGCGACGCCGACGGCTACGGCCGCGTCGAGATCCCCGGCGTGCGTCCCGGCGACCGCTACGGCTTCCGACTCGACGGCCGCGACGCGCGTCCGGACCCGGCATCACGCTGGCAGCCTGACGGCGTACACGGCCTCTCGGCCGTCGTCGATCCGCACCCCTTCGTTTGGCATGACGCTGGTGCGGCGGCACCCGCGCTCGCGGAGCTCGTCCTCTACGAGCTGCACGTTGGAACGTTCACCCCCGAAGGCACGTTCGACGCGGCCATCGCGAAGCTCGACGGGCTCCGCGACCTGGGCGTGAACGCCGTCGAACCGCTCCCGATCGCGCAGTTCCCCGGAAGCCGCAACTGGGGCTATGACGGGGTGCACCCGTACGCCGTCCAGAACAGCTACGGCGGTCCTGACGCGTTCCGCCGGTTCGTGGACGCGAGCCATGCCCGTGGCCTCGCCGTCGTTCTTGATGTCGTCTACAACCACTTCGGCCCCGAGGGGAACTATCTCTCGGAGTTCGGTCCGTACTTCACGGATCGCTACCTCACGCCCTGGGGAGCGGCGCTGAACGTCGACGGCGAGCACGCCGACGACGTCCGGCGGTTCTTCCTTGAGAACGCGCTCATGTGGCTGCGCGACTTCCACGTGGACGGCCTGCGCCTCGATGCCGTGCACGCGATCGTCGACGGCTCCGCGTATCCGTTCCTGGCGGAGCTCGCCGATGTCGTGCACGCCGACGCTCGGGCGCTCGGCCGGGCGGGCTACCTGATCGCCGAATCGAACCGCAACGATCCGCGGGTCATCAGGCCGCGGGCCCACGGCGGTTGGGGCCACGACGCACAGTGGAGCGATGACTTCCATCACGCGCTGCACACCGCGCTGACCGGCGAGCGCAACGGCTATTACCAGGACTTTGGCCGCCTCGAGCATTTGGCGATGGCCTACGGGCGTGGCTTCGTGTACGCCGGCGAGCGTTCGGCGTTCCACAAGCGGCGCCACGGTGCGTCGCCCGCGGGCGTGCGGGGGGAGCAGCTGGTCATCTCCACGCAGACGCACGATCAGATCGGGAACCGGATGCGCGGCGACCGGCTCTCGGCGCTTGTTGGATTCGCCGAGCTGAAGCTCGCCGCCGCTGCGCTCCTCTGCGCGCCCTGCACGCCGATGCTGTTCATGGGCGAGGAGCACGGTGAGCGCGCGCCGTTCGCGTTCTTCACGAGCCACGACGATGGTGAGCTCATCGAAGCGGTGCGCCGCGGCCGGGCCTACGAGTTCGCGTCGTTCGCCTGGCAGGGCGAGGTCCCTGACCCGCAAGCCGAGGACACGTTCCGCGCGGCGCTCCTCACGCCACCGGAACGGTGGAGCGAGGAGCAGCAATGCCTTCGCCGGCTGTACGCGCGTCTCATCGCGCTGCGCCGCGAGCTCCCGGCGCTGCGCGACCGGACGCTCGATCCATCGCTCGTCGAGGTGCGCGAGGACGCAAAGGTCGTGGCCGTGACGCGGCCGGGTCAGCCGAACGCTCTGCTGCTGCTCGCGTTCGGCGGCGACGCCGAGCGTCCGCTGCCGACCGGCCGCTGGCGGGTGATCCTCGACACGGCGGATCGCGAGTGGGACGGACCGCACACGCGAGCGGCCGGCGAGGCCAGCGACCACGTGACCGTGCACGGCCGGTCCGCGCTGCTGCTCGAGCGTGCCGGCTAGTCGGCCCGCTCAGCCGAAGAGGAAGCGGGGCGCGTCGGGGTAGCCGCGCGACCAGCGGCGTCGTCTCATCGGGAGCGCCGCGCTCGGAGCGCGATGCGTCCGCAGGGCGGTCATCCCCGTCGCGCCTTGCTCGCCTGTCGCGTTCATAGACATTTGGTACTGGCACTGGCCATCACAACATGGCCGGCAGGGTGGGGTTAGACGGGGTGATGGTGGGCCGCTTCCTCCCGGCTACATTGCCTTCGTGACTTTCCCTCGACGGGGGGACGCAGCCGATACGCCGGCTCCTCATGCTGCACTCAACACGAGCAAAGGGGAGTCAGCCGTGGCCGTGACAATCGAGCCTGAAACCGCAGTCCCCGCAGTCGAGATGACGCCGCCGAGCAGGGCGGAGCAGTCCGCTCCCCTGGCCCCGGCAACGCTGGAAGAGACCGGTCTGACACCGGCGCTCATCGCCGACTTGGCGCTGAAGCTCATCTACCAGCAGGGCCCGATGGCCGGCACGGATCTCTCCCAGGCGCTCTGCCTCCCGCTCGGCAGGATCCTGCAGCCCGTCCTGGACTTCCTCAAGACCGAGCACCAGCTCGAAGTGAAGGGCGGCACCGGGGTCACATCGTCCAGCTTCTTCTACTCGCTCTCGGCCAAGGGCATCGATCGCGCGAAGGAGGCGCTCGCCCGGAACGGCTACATCGGGCCGGCACCCGTCCCGCTCGGGTCGTACACGAACCGTGTGCGCGCGCAGTCGATCGACGTGCACATCAGCTTCGACGAGCTGCGCAAGGCGCTCAACGCCCTCGTGCTGCCCGAGCGCACGCTTCGTCAGCTCGGGCCGGCGATCAACAGCGGTCGATCGATCTTCCTGTTCGGCCCTCCCGGCACCGGCAAGTCGACGATCGCGAAGACGCTCGCCTCGATCCTCAAGGGCAGCATCGTGCTGCCGTACGCGATCATCGTGGACCAGCAGATCATCCGCGTGTACGACCCGTCCCGGCACAAGCCCCTCGTTGCGCTCGACGCGCGCTTCGACCGCCGCTGGGTGCCCATCACGCGGCCATTCGTCGAGGTCGGCGGCGAGCTGACGCTCGAAGATCTCGATCTCGCCTTCGATCCGTCGTCGCAGGTCCACCAGGCGCCGTTCCAGATGAAGGCGAACGGCGGCGTGCTCCTCATCGATGACTTCGGACGCCAGCGGGCATCGCCGGAGGAGCTGTTGAACCGGTGGATCGTTCCGCTGGACCGGGATGTCGACTTCCTGACGACTCACGACGGACGGAAGATCGAGGTGCCCTTCGACCTGCTCCTGGTATTCGCGACGAACCGCACGCCCTCATCGCTCGTCGACGAGGCGTTCCTGCGGCGCATCCAGTACAAGATCGAGATCAAGCCGCCCTCGCAGCCGGAGTTCTCGGAGATCCTCCGTCGGGTCTGCGATTCGCGGAACATCGCCTTCTACCCCCAGGCCGCGGACTGGATCGCGCAGTACTGCGCGCAGCGGAACATCGCGCTGCGCTCCTGTCACCCGCGCGATCTCATGGGTCACCTCGACGCCGCCGCGCGCTTCCTCCAGAGGCCGATCGAGATCACGCCGGAGCTGGTCGAGCTGGCCTGCGAGACCTACTTCGTGCGCCTGGAGGACAAGCCGGCCTAGCGCGGCCTCCTCTACGCTCGGCGTCGTGGGCACCGCGGTCGTGACTGGCGCGTCATCCGGGATCGGCCAGGCCTATGCCGAGCGCCTCGCGCGTGACGGCCACGATCTCATCGTGGTCGCGCGGCGCAGGGACCGGCTGGACGCGCTCGCGAAGCGGCTGACCGCCGACTACTCCATCAACGTCGAGGTCCTTGCCGCGGATCTCGCCGATCCCGATCAGCTCGCCACCGTGGAGCGGCGCGTCACCGAGGCACCGGCGCTTGACCTGCTCGTGAACAACGCGGGCTTCGGCGCGTACATGCCGTTCGCGAAGCTGCCGCCGGATCGTGCGGCGGCGCTCATCCACGTCCATGTCATGACCACGACGCGCCTCGCGCGCGCCGCGCTTCCGGCGATGATCGAGCGCGGGCAGGGGAGCATCGTGAACGTCGCGTCGATGCTCGCGTTCTCCGCGTCGCTGCCGCCGGAGCCGTTGCCGTACCGCGTCGTCTACGCCGCGACGAAGGCCTATCTCGTCGCGTTCAGCCAGGGCCTCGCGACGGAGGTCGGCGCGAGCGGCGTGAAGGTGCAGGCGCTCTGTCCGGGCATCGTCGCCACCGAATTCCACGTCGTGCAGGGCGCACCCGGGCCACTTCCCGGGTCGATGGCGCCGGCCGACGTCGTCGCCGCGTCGCTCCGCGGGCTCGAGCTCGGCGAGGTCGTCTGCGCGCCTGCCTTCGAGGACGCCGCCGCGCTTACCGCGGTTGACGAGGCCGGACAGCGCCTCTTCAGCGGGCGACCCGGCGGTGGCCTGGCCTCGCGCTACCGCACGTAACGGTGGCGGTCCTCTTGCAGGGGTCCGATGCAACAACGGAGGTAGCCATGGGCGCAGATCCGATCCATTCAATGGGGGGCA
>DASYVN010000202.1:0-4207 GCA_035937095.1 Candidatus Limnocylindria bacterium | reverse complement strand
GGACCTTTTGATGCCAACCTTGATGCGAATTCGCGGCGCAGTCCCGTCGCCATCATCCAAACAGCGCCACGCCCATCGGCCGTGCGGCCTCGCGTTGCGGGGACGAACTGTCTGTGAGTAGAGGTCGAGCGTGATCGCGATCGTCGAGTGGCCGAGCATCTCGGAGACGATCCTCGGATGAACGCCGCAGCTGAGGAGCAGCGTCGCAGCGGCGTGGCGAAGGTCGTGGAAGCGGATGCGCGGCAGGCCCGCCTGAGCGAGCACGCGCTGCAAGGCCCACCGGACCCGGTCGGGACTCGCGGGAGCGCCGGCCTCGTCGGCGAACACGACGTCGAGCGTTCATCGAGGTTGCAAAGACACCTCGGCGCAACGGTTACGCCGCCGAGGCGTTGGCCGCAATCAAGGCAAGGGCTGTGCGGGACGTCGGCCAGGACGATGGAGTCCGCGCTCTACGGGCACGGCCTGATCATGGGTGGGATTGCTCGATTTGCGTCGGCTGGCGTGCGCTTTGGTGGCCTGAGTATCGTTCGACACGGATGCGCAGGGCGCTTGGGGAGGCGCCCGTCCTTGGCCCGGGATCGAAGCTCGAGCGAGGTCCGTCACGATCGTGATCTCAATGGAGGATCGAGGCGGCCTGGCTGCGCGCCTCGCGTAAATCACGACCCGCGATGAACCGCGCCCAAGGAGAGCAATCGATGGCAACCCAACAGCTCGCGAGTCATGCTCGCGTCAGACGGTTCAAGACTGACCCGGCCAATACCGACGCCGGGATCAAACGCTGGACCAACGAAATATTCCCGCTGCTCAAGAAGCAGGACGGGTTCCGTGGCGCAACGCTCGCCGGGAATCGCAAGACCGGCGACGGTTTGTCGGTGACCTACTGGGACAGCGAACGCGCGATGCAGAACGCACATGTACAGGTGCGCCCTCAAGCGGAGACGATCCTCAAGAGCACCGGCGGCAAGATCGTGGACGATGACGAGTGCGAGGTCGCCGTGCACGAGCGGATCCAGCCGGCGAAAGCAGGCGTGTTCGTCCGGGTGACGACCGTCGAGGCCGATCCGGCCAAGGCCGCTGAAGGCATCGCGAACTTCAAAGAGAAGATCATGCCAGTGATCCGCGCGCAAGCCGGCGCACGCACAGCCGTGCTGTTCGTGAATCGGAAGTCCGGGCGAACCTTCTCCGCGACCGGCTGGGACAGCGAGCAGGATCTCCAGAACAGCGAGGCGGCCGTCACCGCCCTTCGCGACGAGGCGATCAAGAAGATCGGCGGGAAGAGCAGCAAGGTCGAAGCGTTCGAGGTGTACTTCACCGAGATCCTCACCCCCGCTCCAGTAGCCAGCTAGCGATCTAGCGGGGGACGGCCGTGGAACCTTCGATCGATCGTGAAGGGCGCGGTCGTCCCCGATGCCTCTGGATCAGCCGAACAATGCGGCGCCCATCTCCTTGGCAGCCTCCCGCTGCAAAGGTCTGGAGCGGCAACGTGGACGCGCTGCACAGCGAGTTCATGGCCGAGCCGCTCATCCCGACCAACCATCACACGAACATCGTCGACCGGAACTTCAAGTGGATCGGGATCGGTGCGGTCCAGGGCTCCGACGCGCTCTACCTGACGATGGTGTTCTGCCGCTAGGGCCGTTCACCGCGACGTTCACGAGGGCCGGCCCGAAGGGTTTTGGCTGGCCTAGCGTCTTGTTGAGTGACGGACCAGCAAACGACCGAGACGCGCGACCTTGAGGCCGCTCGCCGCGGCGATCGGGCCGCGTTCGCGCGGCTCTACGAGGAGTGGTATCCGGCCGTGTATCGCTACGCGCGTTTCAATTCGCGGACGACGGCTGACGCCGAGGATCTGGCGGCGGAGGCCTTCGCCCGCGCCCTCGCCGCGGTCAGCCGCTTCCGCGGGACGGCGGCCGAACTGCCGGCCTGGCTCTTCCGGATCGCCCGGAACGCGGCCATCGACCGCGCCCGGCGGACCCGTCCGACCACCGAACTCGTCGAGCTCGAAGGCGGCGACCCGACCAGCCCGC
Organism: Candidatus Limnocylindria bacterium; assembly: GCA_035937095.1. Classification (GTDB taxonomy): domain Bacteria; phylum Chloroflexota; class Limnocylindria; order P2-11E; family P2-11E; genus UBA4735. The sequence goes on along the minus strand of DASYVN010000202.1, from coordinate 2,180 downwards.
TCGCCGACCGCTTGGACATCCGCCAAGCTCTCGCCCAGCTCACCCAGGAGCAGCGCTCGGTGATCCTCCTGCGCTTCGCCGCCGGCCTCTCGACACGCGAGACCGCAGTTGCGGTCGGCCGCCGCGAGAAGGCCGTCGAATCCCTCCAGCACCGCGCGCTCGAGGCGCTCGCGCGCCGGCTGAGCCCACGATGAGCCGGACCCTCGATCGCGCCCTCAACGCCATCGCCCGCGGCGAGGCGCCGCCGCCGGACACCGACCCGGCCGACGTGGCCATCATCGACGCTGCGCTGCGGCTCGCCGCCGTGGCCCGCTCGATCGAGCCGTCGGCGGGGGCGTTCTCCCGCGCGGTCGCGGCCGCGACCCTGCCGGCGCCGGCCCGCCCCTGGCCGGTGCGGCTGCTGCGGCCCGTGCTCGCGATCGCGCTCTCGGTCGTCCTCGCTGCCGGCTTGGGCACCGCGTCGTACGCGAGCACCCCTGGCGAGCCGCTCTACCCGGCGCAGCGGCGCCTCGATGATTTGTACCTGGGGCTGCCGCGCTCGCCCGCCGACGCCACCCGCGCGTACGGCGCGGCGGCCGACCGCCGCGTAGCGCAGGCTGCTGCCGTCGCGACCCGGGTCGCTCCCGAGGTGCTGCGCGGTGTCCTCGACGACGCGGCCCGCTACCTGCGCGACGCGCGGGCGTCGCTGCAGCGCTCGCCGGAAAGCGAGCGGCGCTGGCTCCTCCAGTCGCTCCTCGAAACGCAGCGGTCCGCGAAGGACCGTCTCGCTGGGGCGCGCGAGAACGCGACCGGCGAGCAGCGCGGGCAGATCGGGCAGTTTGAAGAGGGGATCCAGCACGACATCGACGACGAGGAGCATGAGCTCCAGCAGGAGGGCGAGTCGGGTCGGGGCGGACCTGCCAAGCAGCCGACCGACGGCACGTCCGGGCAGGGTGGCGTTGGAAGTCGGACGAGCGAGGCCGATCAGAACGGCGGTGGGAAGTCCGACGGTGGCGAGAAGACCGACGGCGGCGGGCAGGGCGGCGGCGTGGACGGCGGGAGTACCGGGCATTAGAACCATCGTCCATTCGCCCGAATTCACCCGAATGGTTAGGGCCGGCGGCGCGTCAAATTCTGTGTACGGTGGCGGACCGATCCGCCGACTCGTGGGAGGTTCTAGATGCTGAAGTCACCACTGGCGGCGATTCTCGCGACCGGGCTCCTGCTCACCGCGGGCGCCGGGACCAGCCTCGCGAACGACCCGCTGCCCAACCCGAACGCCGTGACGGTGCCGGCGGACGAGCAGTGCGGCGCCGAGGGCGAGCAGCTCGGCAACCAGGAAGACACCGCCGCCTGCAACACCGACCAGGCCCAACAGGACAAGGCCGGCCCGGACGAGAAGGGCGACACGCAGACGGGCGAGAAGGGCGAGTCCGGCGCCACCGGCGCCACCGGCGCCACCGGTGCGTCCGGCGCGACGGATGCGACCGGCGCCTCCGGCGCGACGGGCGAGCTACAGGGCGACAACTAGAGGCAGCCAACCAGATCCCACCGTTCCCCCAGACGCGAACGCTGAGGCCCGGTCGACGATCGTCGACCGGGCCTCAGCAGGTCCTGAACGAGTACTCCGGCGCCGACTCGACGGACCGGCCGCTGCAGCCAGAACGTCCTTAGCCGCACCGCCCTCCGCGGTCGCTGATGCCTGACCACGAACGGTACGGCGGTCCCCGCTCGCATGCGCGACCGGAGGTCGGCCCGGTGCACTTGCGCGTCGCCGAACGAGATAGAGGCCGCGAGCAGCCGTCGGTTCATGCTGGCACGATGGCTCCATCGACACGACTCGGGTGGACGTGTGGCTGTGGGCCGTCCGGCTCTATAAGACCCGTTCGGCGGCGACGGCTGCTTGCCGGGGCGGCCATGTCAGCGTGAACCGTGCCGCGGCCAAGGCGTCGACGCCGGTGAAGGTCGGCGACCGCGTCGAGGCGTTCGTCGGGCGCGAGCACATCCTCGAGGTCGTGGTCGTCATCGACAAGCGGGTCGGGGCGGCGGTGGCGGCGACCTGCCTGGTCGACCACAGCCCGCCTGTCCCGGTGGTCAAGCGAGAGCCACCGGTGTTCGTCCGCGAGCGCGGCACCGGCCGCCCGACCAAGCGCGAGCGCCGCGAACTCGACCACCTCAGGCGGCCATAACGTCGACGCCGC
>DASYVN010000201.1:0-22215 GCA_035937095.1 Candidatus Limnocylindria bacterium | reverse complement strand
GGCGCCTTGCACGCCCTGCGGACCTTGCGGGCCTTGGAGGCCCTGCGGGCCCTGCACGCCCTGGATGCCTTGCGGACCCTGCGCACCCTGTGCGCCTGCGGGACCCTGCGCGCCCTGAGCACCGGTCGCGCCTTGCGGACCCGTCGGACCTACGGGACCCTGCGGTCCCGTAGGACCGACCGGTCCACCGGCCGGACCCTGCGGACCTGTCGCGCCGGTGTCACCCTTGAGACCGGTCGCGCCATCAGCGCCGGTCGGACCTTGTGATCCCGTCGGACCTTGCGCACCGGTGGCGCCATTAGCACCGCTCGCACCGGTCGCGCCGGGCGCGCCTGCCGGACCTTGTGGACCGACGGCACCCTGAGCTCCAGCTGGGCCCTGCCCACCAGCGGCGCCAGCGGAACCTGCCACTCCGGGCTGACCACTCGCACCGGGCGCACCAGTCGCGCCGGCGATGCCAGGAACGCCGCTCGTCCCGGGGGTACCCGGCGCACCATCCGCACCAGGAGGACCGACCACGCCGTCGAGAGAACCGGGCGCGCCAGACGCACCGGGCTGCGCGGAAGCTCCCGGTGCGCCGCTCGGACCCGGTGGGCCCGGTGGGCCCGGTGGCCCTTCCGGCCCCGGCGATCCGGCCGGACCCGCGAGCACAACGGTGTTGCCCGCGGGCGCCGCCGGCACGAATACCGCGACCGGAGCCGGTGCCGCCTGGGACTGCGCATCGCTGAGGGCGGTAACGAGCGTGCCTGAGAGCACGACGCCGCCCTTCGCCACGCCAGACTGCACTGGCCGCGTGTCCGCGATCGAGCTGACGACCGTACCCGTCGGCGAGATCAGCTCGGCCTTCTCGGCGATCGTGTTCGAACCGCTCGTTGGCGACACGACCGTGCTGAAGCGACCCGCATCGGTGCCAGGCACGCTCACGATGACGTGACCGCCGCGCTGCTCGACCGAAGAACCGGGGATGAAGCGCCTCGTGTCGCCGTTGAGCGTTCCGGCCGCCCGGCCGGACGCGTCGACGACGACCGCGGTCGTTGACTGATCGAAGTCGAACGTGAGCTTCGCGATCGTGGTCGACTTCGGCGCGGACGGTGCCTTCTGCGACGCGACCGTCGTCGCCTGGCCTGCCAGCACCGCGACGGTCTGGTTGGCGCCGGTGACCGTCACCACGCCGTCGGTCGTCTGGATATCGGTACCCTGGGCGGTCACCGTCACCTGGAACGCGGTCCCGTGTACGGTCGCGTCGGCAGTCGGGGTGGTGACCTCGTACGTCGCGGTCGCCGGCAGGGCGTGATCGATCACGTGCCACGTCTTGCCGGTGGCCTGCTGGATCACGACGCTGACGTTCTGACGATCGGTGGTGTTGAGCGCGACCACGGTGATCTCGGTGTCCGGCTCAAAGACAACGATCGATCGATCGAAGAAAGCAAGCGCGGCGTGACCGCTGGCGCTAGTGCGGATCGTGTCGCCCTGCGCCACGAACGCACCGTTCTGCGCGGCTGCGTACGCGCCGCCCGCGTGACGCAGCTGTACGGCGCCGTCGAACACCGTGAGCTGCCCGCGCGTGTCGACGGCGGCGACAGTCCCCGGCCGCTCGATGATGAACCCGAGACCAGTGACGAACAGCAGCAGCGCCGCGAGCAGTGCGGCGACAGCCACGCGCCGGCGCGTGAGCGCGGGCACGAAGAGCAACGCCCGCTGTTGCTGCGTCCGCTTCTGCTGCTGCGCCGCGACAGGCACCGGGCGCGGCTGCCCAGGAGCTGCGGCGGCGATGACCGGTGCGCTGAGGCGACCCGCCGCCCGGCGGATCGCATCCAGGAGCTGGCCCTGAGGCGCGTCCTTCAGGACGACGCTCGTCGCACCGCTGTGGAGCGCGGCGTCGCGAATGCTCGGATCGAGCGTGAGGAAGACGATCCGGGTGTCGGGGAGCTCGGCGTGGAGGCTGCGCGCAACCTCGAGGCCAGTCAGCTTGGGCATCGAGTTGTCGAGGACGATCAGATCGGGGCGGAGCTCGACCGCCTTCGCCACCGCCTGCAGGCCATCGGCGGCCTCGCCGACGACCTCGAAGTCCGGCTCGGTCTCGAGCATCGCGCGGACGCCCTCGCGTACGGCGAGGTGATCGTCCGCGATCAAGACCCGCGTTGCCACTCTGCTTGTGCTCCCTTTCTCAGCCGTCCCACCGGACGGGCCGGAGTCGGGCTTGCCTGCCCGCCTTTACGGCACCGTTACTTTCGGGAAAGGCGAGGAAGCGGGCATCCGACCACAGGTGGACCTTGGTATTAGAAGAATGTCTGCCGGCGCGCCATGTATCTGGGTGGTCGACAACCGCGGTGTCAAGGCCGTTTCTACGACTCGATGTCGGCCAAACCTCGCTTGTGGGCATACAGCGCGACTTGAGTGCGGTCGGTCAGCTCGAGCTTGCCAAAGATATTGGAGACGTGTGTCTTCACCGTGCGCTCGCTGATCTTGAGCTCACCCGCGATCTCCTTGTTGGAGCGACCCTGCGCGACGAGCTGCAGGACCTCGCGCTCGCGGGCGGTGAGGTCGTGATAGCCCTCGTCGCCTTCGCCGCCGACCGGTCCGTTCTTCGGCGCGCTGCGTAGCCGACCGAATTCGTCGAGGACTCGCGCGGCGATGGAGGGATAGATGAGAGAGAACCCGTCGGCCACGGTGCGGATCGCGTTCGCGAGCTGGGCCGCGGTCACTTCCTTCAGCAGGTATCCCGATGCGCCGGCGCGGATCGAGCTGAACACGAGCTCGTCCTGATCGTGGTTCGTCAGCACGATGACCCGCGTCGACGGCACTGAGTTCCGGATGCGGCGGGTCGCGGTCACTCCGTCCCAGTCACCCATCTTGATGTCCATGAGCACGATGTCCGGCAGCATCTCCTGAGCGAGCGCGAGTGCCTGATGTCCGTCGCTCGCTTCAGCGACGACGACAAGATCGCCTTCCATCTCGAGGATCGAGTGCAGTCCGCTGCGCACGACCGCGTGGTCATCAGCGATGAGGATGCGGATCTGCCGGGGGTCGGTCATCGGCCAAAGAGCCGCGCGAGGATCCCGGGTCGCGTCGGCGGAATGAGGTCTTCCGCCAACAGCTCGGCGCGGAGCCCGTCGACGGTCGCCCGCGACGCCTCGTACGGGATCGTCGCCTCGATCGTCGTGCCGCCCCCGGGCGTGCTCGTGGCCACGAGCCGACCGCCGACCGCCTCAGCGCGCTCGCGCATGCCCACGAGGCCGAAGTGGCCGTTCGCCTCCGCGGTCGCCGCCGTCGACAGCACATCGAACCCGCTGCCGTCGTCCGCGACCGTCACCGCGACGTCAGTGTCGCTGTAGCTGAGCGTGACCGTTGCGCGCCGCGCATCGGCGTGCTGCGCGACGTTCCGGAGCGCCTCGCCGACGATGCGGATCACCGCGCGCCGCAGGTCGGCGTCCAGCTCGTGTTCGCTCCCCCGCTCCTCCATTTCGACTGCGAGCCCGGTCTGCCGTCTGAGATCGTCGATGACCCGCGCGACGGTCGTCGGCAGGCCGAGATCCCCGGGACCGCTCTGCCGCAGCGCGCCCATGTACTGCCGCACGTCCGCGAGGGTCGCTCGCGCATCGCGCGTCGCTTTCGCGAGCTGCCGGCCGAGCACCTCGGGATTGCGCTCGAACGCCCGCTGGGCGCCCTCGAGGCTCAGCACGACCCCGGTGAGCTCCTGGGCGAGGCCGTCGTGCAGCTCCTGCGCGATGCGCTTCCGCTCGCCGGCGGTCGCCTCTTCATCGGCGAACGCCGCGTCCGTCGAGCGGACAATCTCGAAGAGGTACTCGGCTGCGGTCGCCGCAAAGTCGGCCTCGGCTTCGGTGTACGGCGCGGCCGCGCGGCCGAGCACGAGCAACCCGATCGTCTTGCCCTGCGCGCTCACCGGCGCCAGGACGTAGTCGGTCGCCGCCGCAGCCGCCCAGGTGGGCCGCACCGGATCGTCGGTCGCGCTGTGCGCGCGCACCGGCAGATGCTGCTCGAGCGCTGCGCCGAACGGTCCGCCCAGTGCCGCGACGGGGATGACACACGGCGCCGCCGGGTCGTAGCCGCGGAACGCTCGGCGCTCAGCGGACCCATCGGCCGCGAGCACCCACAGCCCAACAACGTCGTGGTGCATGACGTCGCCGAGCATCGCGACGGCCGTCTCAAGCTCCTGCTGCGGCTCGGCCCCGAGCGTCCCGAGTCGCGACAGCTCATAGAGCGCGATCGCCTGCTTTCGATCCTCTTCCGCCCGCGCGACGGCACCGACGAACGAGAGCGTCGCGGCGATGTCTACGCCGATCGCGCAGAGCGCGTCGAGATCGGCGGCGTCGTAGTGCGCGCTCGACTCGCGGTGCGTCACGCTAACGACGCCGATGATGTGGTCCCCGTTGCGCAAGGGCGCGACGATCGCGTCACCGATCGACGGGTCGTTGCCAGTGAATCGCTCGTCGTCGGCGACCGGGCCGCGCAGGAGAAGGGGCTGTCCGGTCTTCGCGACGAATCCCGAGATGCCCTCACCGATGCGTTTGCGATCGCCCTTGGCCGCATCGGGGAGGCCCACCGAGCTTCGGATCGAGAGCACGCCGTTCTCGACGAGCATGATCGAGACACCATCCGCGCCGAACACCCGCGCGAGCCCGCTCGTTGCGCGTTCGAGGAGCGTGTCGGGGTCGCGCTCCGCGCGCACGATCTCCTGCAGCTCGCTCGAGGCCTTCGTCCGCGCTTCGAGCTCGGCTGCCGCGCGCTGGATCCGCCAGAACGTGTTCTCTTCCACCAGCTCGAGCGCCACGAGGGCCGCGAGGCGCGCGAGGTTCGTGGATTCGTCATCGCTGAACGGGCCGCTCGCCCGAAACGCGGCCAGCGCGCCGATCCGCTGCTCGCGCCAGGCAACGGGCAGTGCGCGCATCGCTGTGGCGATACGACCGTCCAGCAGCGGCACGTTCACCGCACCGTCGCCCGGACCGCCGCCGAGCGCCGCGGTGAGGAGCGCGGTCTGCGCGTCGCCACGCCATGACGATTCGGGACTGACGTTGTGCGCGGCGTACGTGACGAACGAGGCGTCGCGAGGCCGCAGGACGATGGCGAGCGCGTCGGCATGCGCGAGCTCGGCGAGCATCGCCACCCGGGTCGGCCAGAATTCAGCCTCGCGCTCGACGGTCATCGCATCCCTTCACCCCGCCCGCGGTCGCGTGGCGGTTTCACAGGACATTGAGCCCCATTCGGGGGTCCGCGGCTACCCGCCGCCGGGGGTGTTCAGCAGGACTGTGATGTCCCCGACGCGGGCGATGGCGAATAATCGGGCCATCACTCGCCCGAGGATCCTCATCGTTACGCCGCATCCGGTCATCGGCGCTGGCATCGAGACGGTGCTGCGGCTCGAGGACCTCTACGACCTGCGACGTGTCGCAAGCCTTACCGACGCCGCACGCGCGGCGGAAAGCTGGCCGGCCGATGCCGCCTTGGTGGACGGTGTGCTCGTCGAGGGGGACAGGATCGGGCTCGGGATCCCCTCGTACATCCTGTCGGGCGACGCTGAGAGCGGCCAGCGTCTCGCCGAGCGCGTCCCCGGTGCACATGGCTGGCTGCCGAAGGACGCACCTCCGGCCCGATTGGTCGCAGCCATCGATCGCTCGCTCGGGATCGTGCGCGTGCGCAACGATATGCGTGGGGTGCTCGGGATGATCATCGCGCTGTTTGTCACGATCGCGTTCGTCGGCGCGCTCGCGCTCTTCGTCTGGCAATTCCTCCTCAGGTAGCGCTAGCGGCCTAAGAGCCTCGAGATGATCCCGCTGCGTTCGGCGGTGGGCTCGACGTCCTCGATGAGGGGCGGCGCTTCGTTCAACGCCCGGATCGGATCTTCCGCGAATAGATAGGGCAGCGTCGCCGTGACCACGGTACCGCGGCCAGGCTCGCTCAGGACCGTCAGCGTGCCGCCGATGCTCTCGGCGCGCTCGCGCATCCCGGCGAGACCGAAATGCCCGTTCTCGGTCGCACTTGCGATGGTCGGGCCGGTGTCGAAGCCGGCGCCGTCGTCCTCGACGACGACGGTGATCTCGTTTTGTCCATATGTGAGGCGCAGCTTTGCCCGGCCTGCGTGCGCATGCTGCGCGACGTTGCGGAGCGACTCGCCGACGATCCGCATGACCGCGCGCTCCAGGGGAGGCTCCAGCTCCCGTTCGGTCCCCTGTTCCTCCATCTCGACGCGCAGCCCGGTCTGCCGGCGCACGTCGTCGACGAGGCGCGCGACGGTGGCCGGCAGGTTGAGCTCGCCCCCGTCCTTCGCGCGTAGCGCGGCCATGTACTGGCGCACTTCGGCGAGGGTCGCGCGCGCCTCGCGAGCCGCCTTTGCGAGGCTCGTCGCGAGCGCGGCCGGGTCGCGGTCCACGGCGCGCTGACACGCCTCGAGCGTCAGCACGACGCCGGTGAGCTCTTGGGCGATGCCGTCGTGGATCTCTTGCGCGATCTTGCGGCGCTCGTGGGCCGCGACGACCGCCTGGGCGTCCCCGGCCGCGGTCTTCTGCATCTGACCGGAGAGATACTCGCCAAGGGTCGTGGCGAAATCGATCTCGGCGTCCGCGAAGGTCCCGGCGTTCCGGCCGAGGACGAGCGCACCGAGGTAGTTGCCGTGCGAGCCGATCGGCGCGAGCACGAACACGGACGCCTGCAGGGGGGCCCAGTCGGGCCTCCGCTCGTCGCCCGACGCGTACCGAGCGGTCGCGAGCTGCTGCTGGCGCAACGCCATCGTCATCGCCGGTCCGATCCCGACGAGCGGGATGAGGTTCGGACGCGGCTCCGGATAGCCATGCGCCGCGCGCAGCTGCAGGCCACCGGTGGTTTCGAGGGCCCACACCCCAACGACGTCATTTCCGAGCATGCCCGCGATCATCGCCGCGGCGGTGTCGAGATCCTGCTGTGGATCATTTCCCATCGTCGCCAGTCGCGAGAGCTCATACAGCACCAGCGCCTGTTTGCGATCCTGCTCCGTGCGGCGCATCGCCTCGGCCGCGACGAACGAGGCGGCGATCTCGCTCGCGACCTGCTGGAGCGATTCGACCGACGATTGATTGAAGCGGTCCTTGGCCGTCGCGCTGTGCTTGATATTGACCACGCCGATCGTCCGATCGTCCGCGCGCAGCGGCGCGACCATCGACTCACCGATCGATGGATCGTTGCCGGTGAAGCGCTGGTCCTTCACCTGGCCGGCGAGCAGCAGCGGTTGGCCCGTCTTCGCGACGTGGCCGGAGATGCCCTCGCCGACCTTCTTCTTGTCCTTCTTCGCGGCCTCGCTGAGGCCGATCGATGAATGGACGGAAAGCTGCCCCGTGTCGTCGGCCAGCATGATCGACACGCCATCCGCGCCGAACAGCTCGGCGAGCTGCGCAGTCGCGCGCTCGAGCAGTTGATCCGGGTCGCGCGCGGTCCGCGCGATGTCGGCGATCTTTTCGCGGGTGCGGATGCGGGACTCAAGCTCGGTCTGCTGCGACTGGACGCGCCGGAGCGCGGTCGTCTCGGCGAGCTCCAAACCAACAAGATCGGCGAGGCGAGTCACCTCGGCGGCATCGCGATCGTCGAACCCGCCGCTCACCCGCAGGGCCGCGAGCACACCCACGAGCTGCTCGTTCCAGGCGACCGGCGCGACGAAGATGTTCGAGGCGGCGCGGCCGTCACCGAGCGGTAGGAGGACGCTCGCCTGCCCTGGCTGCCGTGACTCGATGGTGCTGCGGATCAGTGGACCAACGACGGCGCCATTCCAGCCAGGGTCAGCGGGGAGGTTGTCGGCCGCGTACGAGACGTAGCCCTCGTTCCCCACCTCGAGGACCACGCCGATCGCGTCCGCGCGGGCCAGCTTGCGGAGGAACGCCACCCGCGCGGACCAGAAGTCCGCGTCGGGACGAACGCTCATCTCGGATCTCTTCCGCGGCCGGGCGCTACGCGATCGACGACGCTTCGGAATCGATCCTGAGCTCGAGCACGTACCCCGACGTGGAGACGATCCGCAGCCGGGGATAGTCGAGCTTGGTGACGGCGGCCGCGAACTCATCCACCGTCATCGGATGCCGAAGCCCGATCGCCAGGGTCGCCACGCCGTTGCGGAAGTCCCGGGCATAGACCGTCCGGACCACCGGCATGCCCTGCAGCCGTCGCTCGAGCTCGACCAGGCGCGGGAATGAGGTGATCGGCGACAGCACGACTTGGACCTCGCCGACGGGTTCAAGGGTCGGCGGATACCACTGCTCGGCCGGTTGAGGCGCCGGCTGCGGCGCGGGAAGAGCCTGCGGCGCGGGAGCAGCCTGCGGCGCGGGAGCAGCCTGCGGCGCGAGAGCAGCCGCGGCCGGTGCGACATCAATGTCCTCGACCAGCGCCGGCCGCTCGGGCTGCGCCACGATCGTTGGCCGTGGCGGCGCCACCCAGGCGGGCTGCGGGGCTGGGGTTGGTGGCGCGTACGCCGGCTGCGGCGCGGTGGTGCGAGTCGTGGCAGCGGGCGCCGGGGGAGGCGGTGCCGGCGCCGGCCGTTGAGCCGCCGGCACTTCCGGGATGGAGCTTGGGACGAACGAAGACGGCGGGGTGGCCGGCTGAAGCATCGGCGCCGCCTGCGCCGCAACGACTGGGGGCTGCTGCACTGGCGCGGCGGGCGGCGTCGCCGCCCGGATCTCGTCAACGAGCTCCTTGAACACGCCACGCAGGGCTTCGGCCGCGGCCGTGCGCATCTCGGACACCGGGAAAGCCGCGACGGGCGGCGCCGACCCCCGCGAGGGGCTCGTCAAGATCGCGCCCTCGATCGTTCGACGGAGCGCGTCGCGTTCGATGCGCATCGCGTCGAGCTCGGCCGCCGACGCCGGACGCTGCGCGCGCGCCTCCTCGGCGATCGCCTCCGCGCTCACGCGTGCCCGCTCGCGGATCTGATTTGCCGCGCGCAACGCAGCGGACAGCGAGTCTTGGACCTGCGTGTCGAAGTCCTCGTAGACCGCGACGCGCCTGCGGGCGGCCTCGAGCTCGCCTTCCAGCTGCGCGACCCGCAGCGACAGCTCGCGCACGCGCGTGGCGAGCGAGCCGATCATGTCATCGGCGGCGAGCGGCGTGCTGTCTTGTGGCCGCCCAGGGTCAGCCAACGATGCACTCCTCAACGCTTCGCGAGCCTGCTCGTCCGGACGCAGGCTCGCGCGCCGCGACGTTCGTGAGCGCAAGGGTACACAACGCAGGCAACTCGATGGAGGTCAAACGGGTGGCGAACGCGCACGTTACCGCGTCTGTGACATACCCACGTCAAGTTCGGGAGAGCCGTTCACCGCGACGAACGCGTCCACGACGACCGGGTCGAACGCCTTCCCACGGGCCGCGAGGAGTGACCCCATCGCCTCGGCCGGCAGCAGCGCGGCCCGGTACGGCCGCTCGCTGGTCATCGCCACGAACGCGTCGGCGACGCCGAGGATCCGGGCGCCGAGCGGGGTCGCGTCCCCGGCGAGCTGATCCGGATAGCCCGTCCCATCCCAGCGCTCGTGATGCGAACGAACGATGCGCGACGCGCCTCCGAGGAACGTGAGCGCCGCGAGGATGGTCTCGCCGAGCACCGGGTGGCGGCGGATGACCTCGCGCTGCTCGTCGGTGAGGTCGCCGGGGGTGTCGAGCAGCCTGCCGTCGATGCCGAGCTCCCCGACGTCGCGAAGGAGCGCGGCCACGTAGATGTCGTCGCGGGCATCGGCAGCCACATCGAGCTGTCCGGCGATGGCGTTCGCGATCCCGGCGACGCGGGCGCCAGACCCGGCGAGGGCCGGCTGATCGTCCTCGACGGCCAGCCGAAAGGCGTCGACGATGCGCGCGCGTGAGTCGCGGTCGTCCGCACGGGAGCCGCCGCGGGTATGCGAGGCGACCGCCGCGAGCCGCCGTTCCATTGCCGATGCGGGCTCGGGGGAGGCGAACGTGGCGTATGCGCTCGCCAGCAGGGTGGCGGCCTTGTCGCAGAGCTCGACGAGGAGCTGCAGGTTTCCCGAGGACAACCCTTCGCGCTGCGGTTCGTGCACGAACAGGTACGTGCCTTGCCCGCGTACCGGCAGGACCGCGGTCGCGCCGGTCCGCAGGAACGGCGGGAGCTCGATGCGCCGCTCGCGCGCGCCGTCGGTGATGACCACGGCCACACCGCGACGCCGGACCTCCTCGATCAGCGTCGCGCAACCGTGCTCGACGTCGAGCCCGGAGCGCCCGATCGAATAGACCGCCCGGCACTGTCCGTCGGGGCGGTCCTGGAGGACCGCGACGTCGTGAGCGATCGTGATGTCGCGAGCGGTGCGGGCGAGCCACGTCGCCACCTGCATTTCCGCCCGTTCGGCGCTCTGCGCTTCCAGGACGCCGGCGAGGGCGAGCCGCTGCGCGTCGATCGCGAGCCCGCCCCGGATGCGCACCGCGGTCGTCGCCACCTGATCGGCGACCCGTGCGAGCTCGGCCCGGCGCTCGAACGTGAGGCGGTGCCGCCGGGTCGAGGCGAAGATCGCGAAGCCGACGAGCCGCCGTGCGTCGCGCAGCGGAAGCACAAAGGGGCTGCCGGTCCGCAGCTCCGGCGGCACGTTCATGGATGTGACGATCGCCGCCCCGCCGACGAACGCACCCTCGGTCCCGGCGAGGCCGCGCAGGGTTTCGGTCTCTTCGCCCGAAGCACGGCACCGGGCCCGCTGCTCCGGATCGATCGCGTTGGCTTCGACCGCACTGAGCGTTCCGATGCCGCGATCATCCAAGAGGAGCACGGCTGGCGTGTCCTGCGGCAGGTCGAGCGCGCGTTCGGCGTACGCGAAGAGGATCCGGGCGAGCTCCGAGTATGACGTGGCCGCCGTGATCGTCGCGACGGACGCGTACGCCGCCTCGGTCCGCCGTTGGAACCGGCGGTATTGGGCGCCGAACGATCCGGCAAGCAACGCGCCGCTGAAGTACAGGCCGCCCCAGCCGAGACCGCTGATCGCGTTCGCGACATCGGCAGCCCGCCCCAGAACGCCGATCTCGACGACGATGGCCGTACCCATGGCGGCGAGGTACAGGAGGTACGCCTGGCGCAGCGTCACCGCCCCGAAGGCGATCGGCCAAAGGAGCACGGCTGGCGCGAGCGCGTTGTAGCGCGAGAAAAGCGCGACCGCGAGCCCGAAGGCGAAGAACTCCGCGACCGTGCCGGCGGTGGCCGCGGCGTGCCGCTGCGCTCGGCGCGACACGAGCTCCTCGATCCCGGCAGCGATCGCGAGCGCGACGCCGATGGCGAAGGCACGCGACGCGATGTCCGGATCGACACCCCCGGTCTGGTACACGATGCCGACGAAGACGAGCGCCGCGATCGCGAGCGCCACGCGCGCCCGCAGATGCAGCGCCGCAAATGCCCGCTCTGCGTCGGTCACGCTGCCTCGCGCTCGGTTGGTCGACCGCTCGTCGGGTGATCGCGCATCGCGCCTCCTCGCCGATGACTCACTCCTACATAGCTAGAAGGAGTGTTCAGCATCGCGCATCGCCCGCGTGGACGTGCCGGTCCAGCCCCGGTCCACCGCCCGCCCCAGACTGAACGACGCCGCCGGCTTTCGCCTCCGCGCCCGCATTTGGTCGCAGGCGGGCGCTCGCCGATGCTCGGGTGGACCACGCGGGCGCAGTGTGTCCCTAGAATGCCTCGGGAATGGCGATTCGAGTGCTGCTGGTCGACGATCACGAGCTCGTCCGTCAAGGCATCGCCGCGATGCTGGCGAAGGCAGACGACCTGCAGATCGTCGGGGAGGCCCGCACCGGGCGCGAAGCCGTGGAATACGCGCGTCGCGAGCTGCCGGACGTGATCCTCATGGACGTGCGGATGCCGGACATGGACGGCCTCGAGGCGACCAAGAAGATCAAGGAAGAGCGGCCGCGCACCGCCGTGGTCATGCTGACCATGCACGAGAACCCGGCGTACCTCCGCGAGGCCGTGCGCGCCGGGGCCGCCGGGTACCTGCTCAAGGACGTCTCGCGCGAGGAGCTGGTCGACGCGATCCGCCAGGTCGCGACCGGCGGGGCGTTCATCGAATCGCAGATGCTCAAGGGCATGCTGAGCGAGATGAAGCCACAGGGTCCGGTACCCGCGGCGGCGCGCAACCTCACGAAGCGGGAGCGCGAGATCCTGTCGCTGGTGGCCGAAGGGATGAGCAATCGGGAGATCGCCGAGCGGCTCGTCCTGTCGCCGGAAACCGTGAAGAGCCATGTCGCCGCGATCCTCGAGAAGCTCGGGGTCTCGGACCGCACGCAGGCTGCGATCTATGCCGTCCGCAACGGCCTCGTCGAGGGTATGACCGCCTAGCCAGTCGTCCGCCAGGGCTCCCTCACAATTGCCGCCGTCAGTGTCCGATCAGGATCTCCTGCGCGGTCTCGAGCGCGCGACGTGGCGCGTGGGCGCGACCACGAACGACGACGATCTCTTCGCACTCATCCTCGAAGCGGCCGGTGACGTCGGCTACGATTCCGCCTCGCTCATGGTGTACGACCGCGCGAGCGACGCGCTCGTGGTGCGCGCGTCGAAGGGCGTTCAGCTGCTGGGCACGAAAGTGGCCGCGGGCCCCGCGATCTCGTGGCGCGCGATGGAGCGCCGCCAACCCATCGTGGTGAAGGGCAGGGCCGGACCCGAGCTGCCGCACACGTACACGAAGGACGTCCCCTACTCCATCGTGCTTCCGTTGCTCGTGGGCGCGAAGGCGCTCGGCGTGCTCAACGTGAACCGCAAGACCGAGCCGACGGAGTCGCAGGTGGGCTTTCTCCGCATCCTCGCCTACCAGGCCGCCTTCGCGATCGAGCGCGCGGGCCTGTATGCGGACCTGCAGCTCTTCGCCGGCCAGGCGCTGTCGCAGGAAGAGGAATCGCGGCGGCACATCGCACGCGAGCTCCACGACGGGCTCGCGCCGGTCATCGTGTCGGCCTACGGGATCCTGCAGAACCCCGGAAAGACCGACGCCGACGTGAAGCGTGCGACGGACTACTTGCGTAAGGCGATCCAGGAGACCCGGGCGATCATTGGCAGCGTCCGGCCCGCGACGCTCGAGGACCTCGGTCTGGCGGGCGCGATCTCGTCCGTCGCCACGGAGATCGCGGCCGAAGCCGGCTGGGAGATCGAAGAGGACGTCGGCGACATCGGGCCGGTCCGGGCCGACGCCGAGGCCGCGCTCTACCGCGCGACCGTCGAAGCGCTGCTCAACGCGAAGCGGCACGCCGGCGCGCGCAAGGTGACCGTGAAGCTCCGCCAGGATGACGCGTACCTCGAGATCGTCGTCGCTGACGATGGCCAAGGCTTCGCGAGTGAGCAATGGGGCGAGGCCTCGGCGACGGCGGGACACTTCGGGCTGCTGCACATGCGCGAGCGCATCGGCCTGCTCGGCGGGGTCTGCAAGGTCGCGAGCAAGCCGGGCGAGGGCACCACTGTCCGCATCACGGTCCCCCGCGACCGCGTCAGCTGATCGGACGCCCCGCGGGCGGCGTCTCCGCTTGGTCCACGAGCATCACCGGGATGCCGTCCCGGATCGGGTAGCGGCGGCCGCACGAGCGGCAGACCAGATGCGTCGTCTCGTCGGTGACCGGCGCGTGGTCGACCGGGCAGGCCAGGATCTCGAGGAGGTCCGGAGCGATCGGCACGACGTGGAACGGTAGCGTTTTCGGGGTATTCCGTTCGCTTGACCCATCGGTCAATATCTTATTGCTATGCTGCGCGACCAGTCGCTGGTGCGATCCGCGACGTCGCCGCCCTGACGAGCCGCCTCATCGTCGAGCCTCCCCAACCGGTCGCGGAGTCGGTGCTGCCGGCGGTCGATCCCGAGCGCGCGGCCGCGCGGGCCGCGGTCGCGGGCCTGCCAGCCGACGTTCTCGCTCGGTTCGGCGCGACGGTCCGGCAGACCCATCGCCGCGCGAACGTGGTGGTCGTCGACGTGCCGGCCGAGAACCAGGCGGCCCTCGCGGCGGCACTCGAAGCGGTCGGAATCCACGCGCGGCCACCGCTACCGGTCCAGCCGATGCCAAGCAAGAGCCTGCCGCTGCTACAGGTGCCTCGACTGTGGAATGGCGGGCTTCGCGGCTCCTCCGTGCGCGTCGCCATCGTCGACACGGGCGCGGACGGCAGCCATCCCGATCTCGTCGGTCGTATCGCGGCGCACGCGGACTTCAGCGGCGCGGGTGAGCACGATGACGTCGGCCACGGCACGCATGTCACCGGCATCGTGGCCGGCAGCGGCACGGTGTATCGCGGCGTCGCGCCGAAGGCGAGCCTCGTCATCGCGAAGGCGCTGTCCGCGGCCGGTGGCAGCGAGGACGCGGTCCTTGCGGCGATGTCGTGGGCCCGCCGCCAGAACATCGCGGTGCTGAATCTATCCCTCGGCGGACCCGGCTCGCCACGATCCCCATTGTCCCGCGCGGTCGACGCGCTCACCGGCGACGGGATCATCGTGTGCGTCGCGGCCGGGAACGGCGGTCCCGCGCGGGCGACGATGAGCTCGCCGGGCGACGCGCGGGGCGCGCTCACGGTGGGCGCCACGGACAAGACCGGCGCGCTCGCGTTCTATAGCTCGCGCGTCCCGGTGGCGGGCGCGCGTTATCGCAAGCCGGACGTCGTCGCCATCGGCGGCGGCGTCGCGCGCGATGCGGCGTGCGCGTACGGTGCCGGCATCTCGAGCGCCCGCGCCGCGGTGCTCGCATCCGACCCGTGCGTGGTGCCGCCTCGCTACGTGCGCATGAGCGGGACGTCGATGGCGACGCCGCACGTCAGCGGGATCTGCGCGCTGCTCGTCGAAGCCGCCGGATCCGGCGACCCGGCCGTGCGCGCACGACGCGTGCGACGCGCGATCGTCGGCTCGGCGCGTCCGATCGTGGGCACGACGCGCGACGTGATCGGGGCAGGGCTGGTCGACGCGGAGCGCGTGCTCGCGGCGCTGCTGCCTACGGCGCGCTCGGCCGCCTGACCCTGGCGGCTACGCTCTCGGACGCGTGCGCAGGAATCCGATCGTGTTGCGGTCCCCTTGGATGGCCCTTGGGGTCGGCGTCGCCGCATTCGCCGTCTATTGGTCCTGCAACTTCTGGTTCACCTCCGGCCGCAATGACTTCTTCCTGCTCGCCGATGCGTTCCTGCGCGGGCGCACCTGGGTGCACTCGATCGACCTCATCGGACCGTGGGACCGCATCAATGTCGATGGGCGGACGTACGTTCCGTTCGCGCCGTTGCCGGCGCTCGTGTTCATGCCGTTCGTTGCGGTCCTCGGCGTCGAGCGACTCAGCAGCGCGCAGCAGCTCGTTGACGCGCTGCTCGCGGCAGGTTGCGTGGTGCTCGGGTACTTGGTCATCACGCGATTCGGCGGCACGGTCCGTCGCGACCGACTCTGGCTGACTGCACTCTTCGCGTTCTCGACCCCGATCCTATCGATCACGATGCGCGGCGGGCCGTGGCACGAAGGGCAGCTGCTCGCGACGATCTGCTCACTGGCCGCGATCCTCGAAGCCAGTGGGCGCCGGCGCGCGATCCTCCTTGGCGCGCTCGGCGGGAGCGCGTTCCTCGCGCGCAGCCCAACGATCCTCGCGCTTCCGCTGTACGTGTGGACGGCTGCGACCGACGGCGGGACGCGCCCGTTCACGCGGAGTGCCGCTCGCGCCACGGCGCTCGTCGCGGCCGGGGCCGTCCCAGCGGTCGCGTTCGCCCTCTGGTACAACGCCGCCCGCTTCGGCTCACCGTTCGAGTCGGGCTATGCGCTGGCGACACTGCCACCGTTCCTCGAAGCCCTACGTGAGCAGGGGCTCTTCTCGCTCGCGCACGTCCCGCGCAATCTTGAGTACTTCCTGCTCCATCGCCCCGTCCTCGACGGGCCTCCGCTGTACGTTCGCCCGGATGGCCTCGGCCTATCCGTGTTCATCACGTCCCCAGGGCTCCTTGTGGGCGCCGGGGCGCGCCCGGCCGACCGGTTCCTCATCGCGTGTGCCTTGACGGCGCTCGCCGTATTCATCCCCAGCTTGCTGTACTACGGCGGCGGTTGGATCCAGGCCGGGTTCCGCTATTTCTTGGACGCGATCCCGTTCCTGCTGCCCGTCGTCGCGGCAGGAAGCCGGACTGGACTGGGGATGGGCTGGAAGCTGGTGATCGCGGCCGGGATCCTCGTCAATCTCTGGACGGTGCCGTGGGTCGGCGGCTTCTGAACCCACGCCGGCGGGCCCCGGAAGTACCACTTCCTCAGAGATCACCGCGTCCTGTAGCGTCGGCGAGCATGAGCGCCAAGGTCAGCACTCGCGTGCTCGTCGTCATGCCCGCCTACAACGCCGCCCGCACCGTCCTCCGGACATATCGCGACATTCCGCGCGACGTCGTGCAGAAGGTCATCCTCGTGGACGACCTTTCTCGAGACGACACCGTCGAGATCGCGAAGCTCCTCGGCATCGACGTGTTCGTGCACCCGCGGAACCGTGGGTACGGCGGCAACCAGAAGACCTGCTACGAGCGCGCGCTCGCCGACGGCGCGGATGTGGTCGTCATGGTGCACCCCGACTATCAGTACGACCCGAGGTGCATCCCGCAGCTCATCGAACCGATCCTCGAGGGTGCGGCGGACATGGTCCTCGGCTCGCGGTTCCTGGGTGATCCGCTCGGCGGAGGCATGCCGAAGTGGAAGTGGCTGGCTAACCGGTTCCTGACCGCGCTCGAAAACCGGGCCTTCGGTCTGCGGCTTTCCGAGTACCACACCGGCTTCCGCGCGTATTCGGCGACCTTGCTGCGGACGATCGCCTGGGAGCGGAACAGCGACGATTTCGTCTTCGACCAGCAGCTGGTCGCGCAGGTGGTCGCCGCGCAGTTCCGGATCACCGAGCGGCCCGTGCCGACGCGGTATTTCGCCGAAGCCTCGTCCGTCGGTCTCCGTCGGTCGATCCGCTACGGTCTCGGCACGCTGGCCGTGGTGTCCACGTACCTCTTGCACCGGCACGGGCTGCGCACTGACGCGCGCTTGGTCCCGCCTTCAACGGTGCGGTAGCCCCGACGGGTCGCACCGGCGCGCGCGCCACGAACACCCGCGGGCGCGGCGCCGTCCTCCTCGTCTTTCTGCTGTCAGGCGTCGCTGGGCTCGTGTACGAAGTGGTGTGGGCGCGACAGCTTGTGCTTGTTTTTGGCAATACGACCCAGGCCATTTCGGCGATCCTTACGGGTTTCTTCGGGGGGATGGCGATTGGAAGCGCGGTCGGCGGAAAACTGGCGGACCGCGTGCGGAGTCCGCTACGCCTGTATGGGTTTCTAGAGCTCGCTGTTGCGGCCGTCGCTTTGGCGACACCATTGCTCTTCGCGCACATTGCCGATGCGTATCGACTGGCCTACCAGACGCTTGAGGCAACGGGCTCGTCGCTGGCGCTCGTGCGCTTCGGGCTGGCCCTGGCCGCCCTCGCCCCTGTGACGATGCTCATGGGAGCGACGCTGCCGACGCTGGCCCGTCATCTGGCCCGCGGCAGCGATCAGGCGGGCTGGGCCTTCGGGCAGCTGTACGCAGCGAACACCATTGGCGCGATTCTCGGTACAGCCGTCAGCGCATTCGCGCTGATCGAGCTCTTCGGATTGACGCGCACATTGTTCGCTGGGGCAGCGTGCTCTGCGGCGGCCGGTATCGCGGCCCTAGTGCTCTCCAGGAGCGCAACGGCACGACCCGTCGACCGGAGGACCAAAGCCGCGCCGCGAGGTCAGGGGCTTCCCTTCACCGTCGCGTTCGTCTCCGGGATGACCGCCCTCGGCTATCAGGTGTTGTGGACGCGACTGCTCTCGTCCGGAACGGGAAGCACGACCTACATCTTTGCCGCGATTCTCTTGCTGTTCCTCGTTGGCATCGCGGTAGGCGCTCTGCTGTACGGAGCCGGCCTTGGCCGGGGCGGCAATCCGGTGCTCGCGCTGGGATTGAGTCAGGTGCTCGTCGGCGCGTTCGCTGTATTGAGCGTGATGTTGTTGGGGGGCGCCATTGGAAGTCTCCCCTTATTCGCGGCCATGCTCATCACACTTCTGCCGGCGACAGTGGTCATGGGTCTGGCATTGCCGATCGCCTCCGGTCTCGCAGCACGGCGGGACGACCAGGTCGGCGCCGATACCGGCGCGCTGCTCGCGGTAAACACCCTTGGCACGGTTGTCGGCACGTTCGTCGTTCCTTTCCTTCTCGTCCCGTTCGTAGGTAGCCCGCGAACTGTCGTGCTCCTGGCAATCGTCAACTTGCTTCTGGGCAGCGCGCTCTTGGCGCGCGGCACCCGCGGGTGGCGAAGAGCCGCCAGCCCCGTGCTCGCGGCCGCGGCAGCCGTCGCGTTCGCCCTCGGTCCACCGCTCATCAGCGACCCGGGTGCCGCGCGCGTCACACGAACTGGACTCCTTTTCGCCTCCGCGGAGGATGAGATCGCATCGGTTCAGGCCGGTCGCATCGGCGGCGATCTTCACCTCTGGGTCGCAGGGACGTCGATGACAGCCCTGACGATCGACGCGAAGCTCATGCCGCTCCTGCCCGCGATGGCGCGCCCCGGCGCACAGTCGGCGTTGGTCATTGCATTCGGCATGGGCTCGAGCTTCCGGACCGCCGTTCTTGCCGGCATGGATGTCACGGGTGTCGAGCTCGTTCCGTCGGTACCATCGATGTTCCGCTATTACTATCCAGACGCCGACGCAATTCGTTCGTCACCTCACGGCCGGCTCGTCATTGCCGATGGTCGCAACCACGTCGAACTGACCAAAGATTTCTTCGATATCGTCGTCGTCGATCCGCCTCCACCGATCCGTAGCGCAGGGACGGCGGTCCTCTATTCACGCGAGTTCTATGCCGCCTGCCTCGCGCGGCTTCGAGGGGCAGGCGTAATGATGGAGTGGATGCCCTACGACCAAAGCGTCGACGAGTTCCGTGCACACGTGCGGACGTTTGCGGACGTGTTTCCACACCTGACGCTCGTCTTCGGCCCTGGGGGATACGGCGTATTCATGCTCGGATCGCGCGAGGTGGTCTCTTTGGGCCAGGCAGAGATACGCGGCGTTCTTTCGCGGCCGGGCGTCACAGCCGATCTCGCGGCCGCGCCTGATGCCACCGAGGCCACCGCTGAAGGGTGGGTACGCGTGCTGTCGTCTCACGTTTGGCTCAGCGATAGCGAAGCCAGACGCTTCGCGTCAGATGCTGGGATCATCTCAGACGATCGTCCGCGGACCGAGTACTTCCTCGTTCGAAGTCTGTTCGGCATCCCCTCCGCGCAGATGACCGAGACGAACCTCCGTGAGGCAGCGGCGATGATTCGGTAAGCGCCGATTACCGCGAGTCGGAATACGACGCAACGGAATTGCAAGGATGCGCGAGCTACCAGCTCCGCCGGCGGGTTCCAACAGGCCACGGCGACCACCGCGAACATCGCAAGCGGGATCACTGCATTGAACGTGACGATCCCGCACCGCGCCGCCGCCACGGCGACAGACGCCATCGTGCCCGAGACCAGAACGATGACGGACGCGAGCACGACGCGCCGTGCGCCCGATCGCCAGGAGCGATCGGCCACTGCGGTCGCAAGCACGACCGGCACGACGAGGTACAAGTTGCCTAGATGTTCGCGGAGAACGCCGCGGTGAGCGAGATGACGATCCACACGGCCAGGTATCCGTCACCGCGAGCGTCGAATCGGGATGCGATCAGGCCCATCGCACCGAGCGCGAGCAGCGATACGGCCAGTCCTGGCGCACCGATATCGCGCGCCGCATTGAAGAGCGTCGTCGTACCGGTCTCGCCGGTCCGCGCAGCCGGCTCCGTCGCGAGCCACGTCACCCAACCTCGAGGGAAGACCGCGACGGATACGAGTCCGACGGCGGTCGAGAGGGCCACGAACCACAGGACCGCCGCCATCCGCCCCCGGCGGATCGCGGACCAGCCGAGGGCAAGGAGCGCGATCACAAAGAGGTGCGGTTTGACGGCGAGTGCGAGGGCACTGATGGCCGCGCTCCGATCGCGGCCGGCGCGCAGCGCAAGAACCGTTGCGGCGAGTGCCGCGAGCAGCGGAAACGTCCATTGCCCCACAAGGAACGTCGCCCACGCGCCGCGCGTTCCGGCCAACAGGAAGCCGACGAATACCCCGACGCCCGGCCGACCCGGCGTGAGCACCCGAGCGAGACCTCGCGTCGAGACGATCGCTGCGACGAGGCCCCCGAGGGTCCAGATGATCCACGCGAGTGGTTCCGGCATGAGGGCGAGCGGGATGAGCGCGAGCGTCACGGGTGGCGGGTAGCTGTAGACGGGCGTGAAGCTGTAGACCGTGACCAGCTCGTTCGTGCGGACTGCCCGGCCCAGCGGAGCCGGCCTCCAGCCTCGTCAGCCCCGGGCGCGCGGTCCGCTTGCACGCTCACGATCGGCTGGACGTGGGCCTCGGCCCTTCGAACGAGTCTGGACCAGCACCCTCGGGTGCGATCGACTCCCCGGCGATGATGTCCTCGTCGCCGACCACGGCAAAGAGCGCCGCGAAGCTGAAGTAGTTCTGGAGCGAGCGCCAGCCGAACCAGAGCACGCCGTTCGGAAAGGTCAGCGCGCCGTTGGGAAAGTGGCGCCACGCGCGCCACAGGACGACGAGGAGCCCGACCAGTGCGCCGACCGAGAGCACGGCATAGGCGGCGCGCGGCAAGAACGGCACGGCGCCATCCAAGGAAAAGCGAATGAGCCCGACGCCGTACGGCTCCAACGGCCCGAGCATCGGAGCACTGACGCCGCCGAGGAAATCACCCGGCGACGCGAGGAAGAACGGGAGGTTCGGGACGACCGCGACGATGGCGGCGAGTGCGGCACGGAGCAGTGCCTCACGGCGGCCGCTGCGTTTCCAGACCGTCAGCACGTAGAACGGGGCGAAGAACCAGGCCGGCTGGCGCACCGCCACGGCGACGCCCAGGGCCACCGCCGAGGGCCACCGCCGGCGGATGAACAGGAACGCGAACAGTGTCGCGATCGCCCAGAGCGGATCGACGCCAGCCAGGACGTTCTGGCGAGCGATGACCGCGTTGCCGACGACCGCGGCGGCAACGAGCGGACGCCAGGGCAGGCGAGCCTGGCGTATGACGACCATGACGAGGATCAGGATCTCGACCAGGTAGATCGGCCGAACGTCCTGCAGCCCGAGGGCGACGAAGGGCACGAGCACGAGGAACGACAGGGCCGGGTAATTGAGGGTGTGCAGCGGGGAGCCGTCCTGGAGGTGCGTCACGAGCTCGGGGTCGATGCCGAAATGCTGGAGGGCCTCTGGGATGTCAAGCGCGAGGTACGGGTTCTGACCCTGGAGCAGGAGTTCGGCAGCCCGATGCACCACGGCGACGCTGTCGACGTGGTACGACTTACCCGCGATGAGCGCGACGCCCACGAGGACGTACGCCCCGAGGGCGACACCGGTCGCGAGCGCATCTCGCAGCTGGGGGCGCAGCCGCGCGATCGCGAGCAGCGGCAGCACCGCCACGACGACGAGGGCCCAGAGGTCGTCGGGCGCGATGGCGCCGGGCGATGCGACGACGAAGTGACGCTCGCTGATGCGCGCGACGCAGGCGACGCCGAGCAGGCCGAGCCCCACGCGCCGGAGGTGCTCGTCAGGGCTCTCGAGACCTCGTGCGACGAGCGTGGCCACGAGGAAGAAGAGCGCGAGCAGCGCGGCGACGGCATCGCTGATCGGGTAGAAGCCACCGAGCGGGTCAGGTCCGAAGAGCCGAAAGGCCGGCGTCCAGAGCGCGAACGCCGCCACCGCGAGGGGCCTGAGCGTCCGCGGCGTCGCGGCATACACGAGCGCACCGGCGGCCACGTACAGGGCGGTGGCGATCGTGTTCGAGTTCTGCCCCACCGCACCGCTGAGGTAGATCGCGGCGAACGCGGCGAACGCGATCTGCGGGGTCAGCGGTAAGGGCCGCCGGGGCGCGGCGAGGAAGATGAGGCCGAGGTACAAGAGGAAGCCGAGGCCGACGATCATGTCCCCGTTGCTCGCGTCGATCGCATAGCGGACCGTCGCCGCGGACACGACGCCGGTGGCGGTCAGGATGACGCCGCTCCGCAGGATCGTGCGATCCGACGCTGCTGTCACGCCATCGGCTCTCGCCGGTGCCCTCGCTCCCACGCGTACGTGACGAGCGCCCCGGCCTGCGTGGCGACGGCGACCCAGAGCACGATCCGAACGAGCGTCGCCGCATCGCGGGGGGCGGTCAGGATGAGCCCGAGCTCCACCGGGACGGCGGCGGCGAGCAGCAGACCG
>DASYVN010000200.1:0-8004 GCA_035937095.1 Candidatus Limnocylindria bacterium | reverse complement strand
GCTGTCATCACCGACGCCATGGGATCGGGCACCGGCTCGGATCCGGTTCAAGAGCGAAGGTCCAGGAACACGTCTCATCACCAAATCGGGTCGCCCCGCGATCTGAAGACCCGCGCGCGAGTGTGCCTTAGTCACGCCAGTGGGTGCGGAGACAGATCGCTGGGCCTCCCAGGGGCTGGGCATGCCGAGACACATCGGTGGGCCTTCCAGGGTCGGGCATCCGGATCGCCGCCCATCCGTGACCACCGAAGGTCTGCCCGGAGAGGGCGATGGCCCAAGCAGCTTCGATCCTGGGCAAATGGATGGCGGCGACGTGGCAGTAGGGGCGAGTCCCCGCTGACGATGATGGCGACGACGATCAGGAGCAGCAGCAGGAACAGCATCACGCGCCGCCGCCGCCGGATCGTTCGACGGAGCATCGCCGGAACCGTACCTGCATAGGCATTCCGAAGCCGAGCCTGTAGCATCCGCGCCGGGGTCACGGGAGGGGACTCCGCTTCCGCACCTTTGTTCGGTAGCCGGTGTGGCACTGAATGGAGGAGGGTTCGATGGCAGCACGGACCACGGCTGTCCCGGCACAACCACAGCGCAGCGCATTCGACCGCTACTTCAAGGTGACCGAGGCTGGCTCCACTATCGGCACCGAGGTTCGCGGCGGACTGACGAACTTCCTGGTCATGTCGTACATCCTCGTCGTCAACGCGGTCATCCTCTCAAGCGCCGGCGTCCCGTTCGGGGCCGTTGTCGCAGCGACCGCGCTCATGGCAGCACTCTTCACCGGAGGCATGGCCCTCTGGGCGAACTACCCGTACACCGGCGCGGCCGGCCTCGGGATCAACGCCGTCGTGGCGTTCGGACTGGTGAAGGGCGCAGGTCTTTCCTGGCAGGCCGCAATGGGCGTCGTCACGCTCGAGGGCGCGGCCGTCTGTGTCGCGATGGCCCTCGGCCTGCGGCGTGCACTGATGGACGCGGTCCCGTACCAGATCAAGCTCGGTATCGGCGCGGGCATCGGCGCCTTCATCTTCGCGATCGGTGCGTTCAACGGCGGCTTCGCCATCGGTACCGGCAACCCAGCCGATCCTGTGGCGCTCGGCAACTTCAACACCGGCACGATCATCGTGACCATCGCCGGTCTCATCATCACAGCAGCGCTATACGCGCGCGGGGTGAAGGGCACTCTGCTCCTCGGCATCATCGGCGCGACCCTCGTCGGCGTAATCGTCAACGCAGCGACCGGCGGCGCCGAATACAAGGCGCTTCCTGGCGTCGCGGTCATGCCGGCGAACCTGCTCGACACGCCTGACTTCTCGACGATCGGCCAGGGGCTCAACTTCAGCGTGTTCGCGAAGCTCGGCGTCATCACCGCGGTCCTCACGATCTTCTCGCTCATGCTCTCGGACTTCTTCGACACCGTGGGTACCGTGACCTCGGTTGCCGCCGAGGGCGGCTGGCTGGGCAAGGACGGCAAGATCCCTCGCGCGAATCGCGTCTTTTGGGTCGACTCTCTGGGCGCGCTCTTCGGCGGCATCTTCGGGACGTCCAGCAACACGACCTACATCGAGTCCGGCGCAGGCGTAGCCGAGGGCGCGCGCACCGGGCTCGCGAGCCTCGTGACCGCGATCCTGTTCCTGCTCGCGATCTTCCTCGCGCCGATCGCCGGCATTGTCCCGCCGCAGGCGACCTCGGCCGCACTCATGCTCGTGGGCTGGTTCATGTTCAAGCCCTTGCTTGACCTGAACAAGACGGGCGACATCGACTTCGCGACCGGTTTCGCGATCCTGCTCACCGTATTCGTGATGCCCCTCACGTATTCGATCACGAACGGCATCGGCGCAGGCTTCCTCGCCTACGCGTTCCTCAAGCTCGTCAGTGGCAAGAACAACGAGGTCAGCCTGCCGATGTGGCTCGCCTCGCTCGCGTTCCTGATCTACTTCGCCGACCCGTTCATCCGCAAGTTCCTCGCGTAACCGTCCGGCACCTTTCGGACGATCGACGGGCCCTGCCATCTGGCAGGGCCCGTTCTCGTTCTAGGCGCGCGCGGCGATCGCCTCGCGGTCGCGCAGTCGCTGGACCCCGCGCACCAGGCCGAAACAGCCGCTCAGCATCATCGCCCCATGCGGTGCGGCGTCGTACCAGCCGAGCGGCTTCGCGAGCCGCCGGTTCGGTCCGGTGATCGCGATGAAGCCGAACGGCGGCAGCGCGCGGTAGCCGTCCAGGACCAGCGCGCCGTGGCCGTCGTCGGCGAACACCTCGTCGTGGGTGACCGTGCCGCTGATGAGCCGCGTGACCAAGCGCTCGAGCTTCGCCGTGTCGACGGACTCGGTGTGATGCTCCACGACGCCGAACAGCGTCTCGTCACGGACGAGCAGCCCGAGCACGTGCTGGTTCCCGACATTCACGATGCACGCACCGGTCTGTGCGGCGGCCGCGACCCGCTCGTCCTCGAGCGCGCCGAGCACCGCGACCGGGCCGGTGTCGGCCACGATCGCGCCAGGCACATCGCGCTGGATCGCGACGAGCCGCGTCATGTACTCGGGCGGTGTGCGCCAGATGTGGTCGGCGAGCGTCGAGCCCGGAGTGAGGAAGCGCCGCCAATGCTCGAACCGGAACAGCCGGTTGCTGGCCTTCGGCGAGAAGCCGTGGTCCTGCGCGGCGACGGCGATGGTCCCGGGGAGCGAGACGTCGTATGCCGCAAGGGTCCGTTCGAGCCGCAGGAGGTCGACGTCGCGGAACTCGACGCGCACGGCGTCCTCCGGCGGATCGTCGGTCACGACGATGCCTCGCGCGCGCAGGAGATCGAGATCGTCGTGCACCGTGCGCGCGGCCGTCTCGGTCGCGTACACCCCGAGCCCCGCTTGGAGGTGGGCCCAGACGGCGTTCGTCGTGTGATAGCCGCCCATAAGGTTGCCGTGGAGGAAGACGGGTTTGCGCTGCTCGCGTACGGCCGCGATCTTCCGCGCCGCGAGGCTGGTCGCGGACGGCAGGACGAGCTGCACCGCGTTCTCCATGGGCTGTGCGGGGTCGTAGACCAGGGTGTCCATGGTGCCCGCGCCGACGTCGATGGCCAGGATCCGCTCGTCGCTCACAGTCGGATGCTAGCCAACGGTCGGCACGCGGCCTGCTCTAGCCAGGCGCACCAACTGGAGGTGTTCCATGGACGAGATCGTCAAGGGCGACATGAAGAAGGCCGAGGGCAAGGTCAAGGAAGAGTTCGGCAAGGTCGCGGGCGACCGCTCGACGGAGTGGGGCGGCAAGGTCGACCAGCTCAAGGGCGAGGTGCAGAAGAAGGCCGGCGAGATCGAGCAGCAAGGCCGCCACGAAGAGGGGATCGACGAGCCGGCGCGATAATGCGGGCCGGCCTCCCCGGGTAGACTTTCACTTGTCCCGTGGTGTTGGCACACCCCGGGGAGGTCGCATAGTCCGGTCGAGTGCGCCGCGGTGCTAACGCGGTGAGTCCGCAAGGGCTCCGCGGGTTCGAATCCCGCCCTCCCCGCAAGGTGATGCCGATATCCGTGGTGTGGGCACCACGGAAAACGCGTGGGCAGCAGGTTTCTTTGACGCAGAGGGCTCAGTCCTCACCCGCGAACAACGCGGCTACGCCAGGCGGGAGCTCGCGGTCAGCCAGGGCGGCGCCCACATCGTTCCGCCCGTCCTCCTCCGGCTTCAGAGGATCTTCGATGGTCGCGGCAGCGTCCGCGGACCGCGGCGCGGATACCTCTACTACTGGCGCGCGAGTAGTGCGGAAGACGTCGACGCGATCGGAACCCTCCTGCTGCCGTGGCTGAGCGATCCCAAGCGCAGCCAGCTCGTAGCGGCAGCGGATCGCGCCCACGCCGACCTCGCTCAGGAGTGCGACATGAAGGGGATCCGAACCGAGGAGCACGAACGCGCTTGGGCCGCGGGCTTCCTTGGCGGCGACGGGACCGTGTCGGCATCGGGCTCGGTCAGGGGAAGTCCCGCGCGTCATCTCCGAGCGCGGATCGCGCAAGCCGGCGCTGCGGGTCAACCAGAGGTCCTGCGACGATTCAGGGCGGCAGCAGGAGATCTCGGTTCGATCCGAGGGCCGTTCATGCCGAAGAACCCCTGGAGTCGACAGCCCCAGTACGCGTGGCAGGCAGGCGGTTCCGCC
This sequence comes from Candidatus Limnocylindria bacterium, assembly GCA_035937095.1. Taxonomy (GTDB): domain Bacteria; phylum Chloroflexota; class Limnocylindria; order P2-11E; family P2-11E; genus UBA4735. Next base: position 3,875 of record DASYVN010000200.1, on the reverse strand, counting down.
AAAGTGGAAGCAGTCCTGGAGCGACTCTGGCCGTGGCTGGATGAGGCAAACGCGTGAGCAGGCGCGGCGGGCGATCGTCTGCGCTCGGGAGACGGGGCCGCATCGCGCCGTGCCGCCGCCGAGCGCGACCTTCGACCTCGCCTACTCCCCGAGCGGTCTCAGCACCAAGCCGGCTGGCACCTTCGGGTAGAAGTACGTCGTCTTCTGCGGCAGGCGCTCCCACGAGTCCGCGACCTTCTTCAGCGTCTCCGCTTTGACCGCCCGGAGCAGCACAGTCGTCGCTCCGTCGCGCGCCGCGGCGATCGCCGTGTCGGTGTCGTGCTCGTACGTGACCTCGCCGCCGAGCTTCCGCGCCGGCTCGATGAGCAGCTCCTCGGCCTGCGCAACGGGCAGCGTCCGCCAGCTCTCGGGCATCGCGGACAGATCGCGCAAGGCTTTGGGCGTGAGCGCCGTGAACGTCCCGTTCCGCACGAGGACGATGCCCGGCTGCGTGTCGGCGACCGCGCCGCGATCGATGACCACGGTGTCGAAGTTCCGCGGCACGATCTCGTCGATCGCGGCGTCGGCGCCGCGCACGACCCGATGAGTCCCGAAGATCCGCAGGCCCGGATCGTCCAGTGCGCAGAGGTACGCGAGCGTGAAGTGCGCGCTGTCTTCGTCGAAGTCGACCTTGACCGCTTCGATCTCTTCCTTGAGGTACGCGAGGCCCGTCTCGTACCGGTGGTGGCCATCGGCGATGTACACGCGCTGGTCCTTGAGCGCGGCCGTGAGCTTCTCCGCGACCGGACGGTCGTCGAGGGCCCACACCAGGTGGCGCTCGTCGCCGATGCGCGCGTCCGCGACGAGGCGCGCCGGCCCGCGCACCATCCACGCCTCGAGCGCCGACGCGATGGCGCCCTTCTCGTCAGCGAACAGCCCGAAGACCGGGCTCGTGTTCGTGCGCGTCGCGCGAAGCAGCTTCAGCCGGTCGGTCTTCGCCTTCGGGAACGTGCGCTCGTGCGGGCGGACGATCCCCCGGCCCTCCTGATAGAGCCGCAGCGCGCCGAGGAACCCTCGCCGGCGGGCCCGCTGGCCGCCGGCAACGAAGTAGTGGTCATGGAGGTAGAACGCCGGGGACGGGTCGACCGTGAGGATGCCCTTGCCGGTCCAGTCCTCGAGTGAGGCCTTCGCCCGGGTGTACTTGTTGTCCGACGCGCTGTCGCCGGGCCCCTCTTTGCCTTCCTCGAGCCGCACGACGTTGTACGGGCTCCGCGCGTACAAGGCCTCACGCTGTGCATCGGAGATCACGTCGTACGGCGGCGAGATGAGCTCGGAGAGCGGGCCGGCCTTCGATTCGTCGAAGCGCAGCCCGTGGAACGGAACGACGTCGGCCATGGCGAGAGCGTAGTTTTTTCCGCGGATGCGCCTCGAGACGCCGCGACTCGTGATCCGCTCGTTCGAGCTCTCCGACGCGGAGGGCCTGCTCCAGGTGTTCGGCGATCCCGAGGTGCGCAAGTACCTGCCACTGTTCCCCGATCCGACGCTCGAGCGGATGCAGGCCGGCGTGGGCAGGCGGATGGCGATGGAGCGCGACCACGGCCATGGCTTGTGGGCCGTCGAGCGGAAGGATACCGGGGAGCTCATCGGCGACTCCGGCCTGATGCTCGTGGAGGGCACGGGCCCGGAAGTGGAGATCGCCTATCACTACAAACAGACAGCGTGGAACAGGGGCTACGGGACCGAGGCCGCGATCGCGTGCCTCGCCCACGGGTTCGGTCCGGTCGGACTCGAGCACGTCATCGCCATTTGCTTCCCCGAGAACGTCGGATCGTGGCGGGTCATGGAGAAGGCCGGGATGCGGTATGAGGGCAGCGCCAGCTATTACGGGCTCACCGGACTGAAGAAATACGTCGCTGACCGGGGCGCCTGGACGCCGCCATCGTGACCGATCCGGCCGCGTTCGATCGGGACGTGCGCGTGACCATCGCCGCGTGCATCCGCGATCTTGGCGCCGTGCCGTCGCTGTCCGAGGTCGCGTCGCGCGTCACCGCGCCGGAGGTCGACGTCGCGGCGTCGCTCGACCGACTTGCGGCGGCGCGCGCGCTGATCCTGCGTCCGGGCACGACGGAGATCCTCAGCTTCAACCCGTTCGCGGCGGGTCCGACGGATTTTCGGGTGCGGTCCGCCGGTCGCGACTGGTCCGCGCTCTGCGCGTGGGACGCGTTCGGCGTTGCCGCCGCGCTCGGCAGCGACGGCGTCGTCCTCGGCCACTGCGCCGACGTCTGCGGTGTGCCGCTCGAGATCCGACTCGCCGGCGACGCAGTCGGCGCGCTCAACGGCGTCGTCATGCAGTTCGGCCTGCCGGCACGGGAGTGGTGGAAGGACATCGTGTTCACGTGATCGACGATGCTGCTCTTCCGGTCGGAGGAGCATGCCCGGAGCTGGCGCGACGGGCGTGGCTTACCCGACGCGCACACGCTGTCGCTCGAGACCGGCTGGAAGCTCGCGCGCGCGTGGTACACGCGCAAGCTCGAGCTCGACTGGCGGCGCCACACGCTCGAAGAGGCTGAAGCGCTGTTCGCCGACCTCGGCCTGACCGGCGACTTCTGGCGGCTGCGCTGATGGCGCGGCCGTACCTCATCGCGGTCATCGGCAAGAGCGCCAAGGACCCCGGCGACCCGCCCTCGCCCGAGGCGCTCCGGGCAGCGGAGCTCGTCGGCGCGAACGTCGCCGGTGCGGGCGCGATCCTCATCACCGGCGGCCTCTCCGGTGTGATGGAGGCGGCGAGCCGCGGCGCGAAGCGTGCGAACGGGCTCGTCATCGGGATGCTGCCCGGGTTCAACAAGGACGACGCGAACGCGTACGTCGACGTCGCGATCACCACGGGGATGGGCTGGATGCGCAACACGCTCGTCGTGCGCGCCGCGGACGCGGTGATCATGATCTCGGGCGGCATCGGCACGCTGAATGAGCTGACCGCCGCGTATCAGGTCAAGCCGACGGTCGTGCTGGAGCACACCGGCGGCTGGGCCGATCGGGTCCGCGAGATCGCCTACGGCGGCACGCACCTGGACGAATCGGGCTCGGCGACGTTGCACTTCGCCGGGACGCCGGAAGAAGCCGTGGACATGGCCCTCGCGCTCGCCGCGGATCCCGCCGCGTACCCGAAGGGCGCAGAGAAGGAGTTCGAGAGCTGATGGGCAAGAAGAAGGACGCCAGCTACCGGTCGTACCAGTACCTCGAACCTGGCGCGGACTACCGTGCGTTCGCGCTCGCGAAGGAGATCGGGCGGGTCCCGGAGGAGCTCGTGCCGCTCTCGGATGCAGAAGAGCAGCGCGTCGCGGCGATCGTCGATGGGCACCCGATCGTGTCGATCCACGAGCACACCGCCGTCTTCCCGGAGGATCCGAAGGAGATCTTCGAGTACGCCCGGCAGGGCCGCCAGGTCACCGGGTACGCCGGCCTGGCACGGTCAGGCGTCGACGTCGTCTTCGAGAACTTCATGGATGGCACGGCGCTCATCACGTCGAAGGCCGGGTGGAAGTGGGACGACATCGTCCTGGACATCGGCATGCGCTTCTCGGACATCGACCATCAGGACCTCGTGTACGTGGCGCGAACCCTAGCGGAGGTCGCGGACGCGAAGCCGAGCGGGCGGATCGCGTTCGTGGCCGCGCTCGAGGCGGCGACCGCGATCGAGAACGAGCTCGACCGTGTGGATGTCCTGTACGGCCTCGGCATCCGGTGCATGGGCATCACGTACAGCGAGGCGAACGCGCTCGGCTCCGGCTTGAAAGAGCGGACCGACGGCGGACTGTCGGAGCTCGGTCGTTCGGTCGTGAAGCGGATGAACACGCTCGGGATGACGATCGACGTGGCCCACTGCGGCGACCAGA
>DASYVN010000199.1:0-9567 GCA_035937095.1 Candidatus Limnocylindria bacterium | reverse complement strand
CGATTCGACGTACTTGCGGACGCGAAGCAGGTGCTGCCCGGTCGTCATGTCCTTGAGCGTCACGGCCATGAGGATGTGGCTCACGCCCTGGAGGCCGGTGCGGCGCATCTCGACGTTGGCGTTCTGCTCCGCGACGAGCGCGCGCTCGAGCTCGCGGCGGCGCTCGCGCTCGAGGCGCAGGAGCGTCGCGAGGTCTTCGGCGTAGCGCGTCGCCTGGCGCTCGAGGAGCGCGAGCTCGCCGAGCTTCGCGTCGAAGTCCTTCGCGAGGCGCTGCTCGCGCGCGTACACCGCAGCGAAGTCCTGAGCCATGCGAAGGGCCTGCGCGTTGGCGTGCTCGGAGACGCGGATCGCCTGCTGGAGGAGCTGACGGAAGATCTCCGGGGCCTTCGACTCGGTCTCGCCCGATAGCGTCGCGCCGAGCTCGACGAGCTCGACGTTCCGGCCGAGGCCGGTATGCAACGCGCTGGGGCGCTCGGCCTCCACGACGGTCTCGCTACTGGGCCGGGGCGAGGATCGTGCGGATGGTGTCGATGAGCTCGAGCGGACCAAACGGCTTGGTGAGGTACTGCACCGCACCGGCCGCGAAGCCGACGGCACGATCGCTTTCGCTGTCGTGCGCGGTCAGCATGACGATCGGGATGCTCTTCGTGTCCTCCGCGCTCTTGAGCTCGCGGCAGACGTCGAATCCATTCGGGCCGGCGCCCATGTCGACATCGAGGAGCATGAGGTCGGGATGCTCGGAGCGGGCCAACTCGAGCGCCTTCGTGCCGTTCTCGGCCTCGAGGATCGTCCAGCCCTGCGTCGACAGGGTGATCCGGACCATCTGGCGGATCGGCACGAGGTCGTCAGCGATCAGCAGCTTCGCCATGTCGTACGCACCTTTCCTGAGCTTCGTGAGCGCAACGATGCCGGAATGCTAGGCGGGCCGTGACCCCCCGGCGGGGGAAGCTCACACGACCTCCTTCGGACGGGTGGCCACCCGGTCGCGGGTCCAGGTGTCGAGCGTGATGACCCCCAAACGGGCGGCTTCGGCCACCGCTTCCAGGCGGGAATGGGCCCCCAGCTTGCGCAGGATCGCCTGCACGTGCGCTCGGAGCGTGGCGCTCGAGATGCCGAGCTGCTCCGAGGCTTGGGCGGTTGACGCCCCCTCGGCCAGGAGCTGGAGCACCTCGAGCTCGCGGGCGGTGAGCGGCTCGACCGGCCGCGGCCGGGACTCGCGCTCGAGCAGTAGGCGCTGCAGCTCGCTCGGGGCGAAGAGGATCTCGCCGAGCGAGGCCGCGCGCACGCCCTCAACGACCTCGTCGAACGGGCGGTCCTTCGTGAGGTGTCCCACGGCGCCCGAGCGCGCGACGTCCGACAGGGTCGAAACGGACGGATCGCCGGTGAGGATCAGGACCGAGGTCTCGGGCAGCGTGGCGCGCACGGTGCGCGCGATGTCGGCACCGGTGCCATCCGGAAGGTGGTAGTCAGCGAGGACCACATCGGGCCTGAGCTCGCTCATGCGACGCACCGCGGTCGAGACATCGTGGACGACCTCGACAACCTCGATCCCCGTTGCGCTCCGAAGGGCCACTCGCAACAGCTCCGCGAAGAGCCGCTCGTCATCGACGATGAGCACCCTGATGGTCGCCGCACCTGTCTTCGTTTCGATGGTCATGATCCTGTTGCCTCCCCTCGGTCACTGCCACGGACGCCGGTCGCGAGCGCGGCGACGACCGCCGCGTCGAGCTCGCCACGCTGAACGGACCGCTGAAGGATCTGCACCGCCGCTTCGGCGGACATCGCCGCCCGGTCGGGTCGCGCTATGCGAAGCGCTTCGAACCGGTCGGCTACCGCGACGATGCGCACCTCGAGCGGGATCTGCGGCGCCTTGAGCCCGTCCGGATAGCCGCTGCCGTCGAGGTGCTCGTGATGCGAACGGACGATCGGCAGGAGCCGCGCGAGCGAACGGAAGGCGCTGAGCAGCTCCTCGCCAAGCACCGGATGACGCTCGATCTGCCTGCGCTCCTCCGGCGAGAGCTCACCGGCCTTGCGGACGAGGCCGAGCGGCAGCTTCGTGTTGCCGATGTCGCGGAGCAGCGCGCCGACGCGGATGTTCTGGCAGATCGCGGCATCGAGCCCGAGCGCCTTCGCGATCGCCACGGCGCGGTTCGCGACACGCTCGCTGTGCCCCGCGGTCGAGCGGTCGTGCGATTCGAAGGCCACGGCGAGGCCGATGAGCGCCTCGGCCGCCGCCTCGACGTCGCGTCCCAGCGACCGCTCGCGCACGGCGAGGTCCGCGATGCGGACGAGATCGTCGTTCAGCGCAACCGTGTCGCCGCCGCCAGGCGCTCCGGCCGCGGCCACGCGGAGAACGGCCGGACCTTCGTTCCCCATCTGGCTCGCCACGGTGGCATCGGCGTCGACGACGAGCAGGTCGACCGCGCGCCCCTCGGCGCCGGCCGGGATGATCTCGAACTTCGGGCCAAGGATGGTCTCCGCCCGCTCGCGACGCGCCCGGTCGCCGAGGGCGACGATGGCGGTCGGTCGGCCCGCGCGCGAGATCTCCGCGGGCTTGGAGAGACGTGGACCGCGGATGCGGCGGGACTGGCTCAGCACGGCGTCGACGCGCGCGAGGAGCTCGGCCGGGTGGAACGGCTTGGTGAGGTAGTCCGAGGCACCACACGAGAGCCCGCGCACCTTATCGAAGACGTCGCCGCGCGCCGACAGGAAGATCACCGGGATGTCGGACGTCGCGCTGTCGCTCTTCACCTGCAGACAGACGTCGTAGCCGTCGGTGTCCGGCAGCCCGACATCGAGCAGCACCAGATCGGGATGGAGCTCGCGGATGAGCGCGAGGCCGTCGCCCCCGGTACGGCCAACGGACACGGTCATGCCGTTCGCCTGAAGGCGGCGCTGGAGGACGTCGGCCGACGCGGGGTCGTCCTCGACGACCACGACGCTCGTGTCGGTCTGCATGACGGTCACGACTTGGCCTCACCCAGAAGATGGCGCATCGCGACAACGAACTTCGACGGACGGTCAGCCGGGGCCCGCTCGTGGAGATAGCCGTGCAGCTCCTCAGCCCACGCGGGCAGCTGGCCGAGCCACTTCATTTCCATGATGACGTCGGTCTCGCGCGCAAGGATCGGACCGATGCGCACCGGGACCGCGTCATCGCCGTTCGTCGTCCACGGCACCGCAAGATAGATGAGGTTGTGGTCGGCGGTGATCCGGATCCGGTCCTCGGGCCCGGCGTAGGCGAGCCGGTTGTACTGGGTGACCACGACCGGGTGCGCGCCGGCCCGGATGAGTTCTTCGGCCTTGCGCCCGAGCGCCTGCGACGCCTCGGTGAGGACGGTCTCGCCGCGAAGGAACGCCGGAACGACGTCACCCGCGATCTCGAACCGCTCCTTCCGCGACGTGTCGACCTTGTCCTCTTTCAGCTCGAGCCACAGGCGTGCGCTCGTGAATGCCTCTTCCGGACGGGTCCGGTGGTACTCGCGGAACCGGAGCCGGAGCGCCTGGCCCTCTTCAGCCGCGCCGAAGATGCTCCAGTCATAGGTGTCGCAGTACACGGTGGTCGACCACTGGTACGGCCGGTCGTCGCGGGCGAGCTGGAGGTGCGATCCGGCGGTGCGCATGACCAGCCGCGCGAGCTCCTCGCTCGCGATGAAGCGGTCCTCGCGCCGGGGCATGCTCTCCGGCTGGGTGAAGCGGTCGGTCGCCTCGGCGCTCATTTCAGGTTGCCTTGCGCGACGAGCTTGCCACGCCGGGTCAGCGCGAGCCGCACCCGCGCCTCGATATCCGCGCTACCCTCACCGAGCAGACCCTGCAGCTCGCTCGTCGGGACGGCCCGCCCCTCGCCGGGGAGCATCTGCGACGCGTTGCGCCGAAGCTCTGGATCCTCGGAACGCAGATTCTCCACGATCCTCCGGCCCAGCGCACGACGCACCGTGAAGGTGTTCCCGACGAAGACCGCGGAGCAGACCGTGCCGAACCCGAGGACCACCTGCGGGCTGGCGCTGATCGCGCCGGCGACCAGCACGAGCGCCGCGCCGATCTCGGCGACGGCGTTGAGGCCGCCGGAGAAGAACGCCCGCGCCCGTGGGCGCACGCTCGAGGCGACCTGGTTGTAGATGATCTGCGTCGCCGGCAGGTGCACGGCCGGGATGACGATCCGCTCGGCGGCCTGCAGGAGGACGGCGATGACGAGACCCGCGCCCGCCGTAAGACCGAAGTACGTCCCGGCACCGAACGTCACGAGATACCAGAGCGGGAAGGCAAAGATCACGACCGACACACCGAGCCGGCGGATGAGCCCGCCGGTGAGGAAGGTCTGGATGAGGAGCGCCACGATCGAGCCGCTCGTGTAGACCGACGCGTAGAGCAGCGTGTAGTCGTCCTGCGACTGCTGCAACGTGCCGGCCTTCGTCGCGCTATCCAGCCCGGCCGCGAACAGGTAGTTCGCGATCTGCATCAGGAAGTACCAGAAGAAGATGTTGATCCCGAACGGCCGCAGCAGCGTGTCGCGCGACACGAGCTTGTAGCCGTTCAGCGATCCGGCGAGACGCTCGCCGATCGTCTTCGGCTCGGCCTTCTCCACGCTGATCGCACCCTCGCCCTCCGGCAGGTGCCGGCGGAACAGCACGAGGATGACGAACGCGCTGGCGAACCCGGCCGCCTCGACCGCCATGAACGAGTCCGAGTGGATGATCGGCGTGAGCCCCGCGGCGAGGACGCCGCCCACGATCTTCCCAACGAGGAGCGAGCCCGCGAACAGTGGGAAGATCCGCTTGCTCTGCTCGCTGTCAAAGAGGTTGCCCGCGTACACCCAGAAGATCAGGTAGATCGTGTCCTTCACGACCTGGGCGACGATGTAGGTGAACCAGTAGTCGGTGGACGTCACCGGGAGCGCGAGCTGCGCCACGATCGAGAGCAAAGTCACCAGACCGACGTACCAGATGAAGAGGTCGCGGCGGCGCATCTTCCCGACGAGCGCGAAGATGACGCTCGACGCGATGAGCAGGACCAGCGGCGCGAGGACGTACGCGATGGGGAGGTACACGATGCCCACGTTCTTGATGAAGATCGAGTTCGAGCCGACCTTACCGACCCAGTTCGCGATCACCGTCACGGACAAGAGCGTGTAGAGGAGGAACACGATCCCCCGCTCCTCGCGGCGCACCGGGAAGAGGCTCCGCAGCAAGCTCATGCGGGCACCGGCGCTGCCTCGGTCGCCCGCGTGGCCGACGGGATGGTGAACTCGACGATCGCGCCCGGCTGGCCGCCGTTCGCGACACCGATCTTGCCGCCGTGCAGCTCGACCGCCAGCTTGCAGAACGCGAGGCCGAGGCCCGTGCCGCCCCGGCTCCGGCCGGTATCCGTCTGGTAGAAGCGGTCGAACACGTGCGCAGCGTCGGCCTCCGGGATGCCGGGACCGGTGTCGATGACGCGGACCACGATGCTGTCGGCGGATGCCGTGCTCGGGCGCGCCTCGATCGTGACCGTGCCACCCCCGGGCGTGTGCTTGATCGCGTTGGAGACCAGGTTGGTTAGTACCCGCACCATCAGCCCGGGATCGATGAAGGCCATCATCTCGTCGGGGATCTTCTCGTTGAGCGAGATGCCCTTCGCCATCGCCTCGGGGATCAGCTGCGCGAAGCTGCGGCGAACGATGTCCCCGAGCTTGTTCACGCCGGCGACGGCCTCGAGGCGTCCCTCTTCCATCTTGTAGACGTCGAGGAGCGCGTTCACCATCCGCAGGACCTCTGCGATGTTGGCTTCGGAGAGGCCGAGCAGCTGCGCGAACTCCGGACGGTCCGGCGTGAGCTCGCCCATCCGCGCGAGCTGGAGGAAGGCGACCACGCTGTTCGCGAGGTTGCGGATGTCGTGGCCGAGCATGCCGATGAGCTCCTGCCGGGAGCTCTCGAGGCGTTGCAGATCCTCGTTCTTGTGACGCAGGTCGTCCTGGAGCCGCTTCATGAAGATCGCGTTGCGGACTCGGGCGAACAGCTCGATCGGCTCGACCGGCTTGTTGACGTACATGATCCCGCCCGCTTCGAAGCCCGCGGCCACGTCCTCGGGACGGTCGCGCGCGGTCACGAAGACGACGGGGATGTTCGCGGTCTTGGGATCGCCCTTGAGCAGCTTCGTCGTCTGCCAGCCGTCGAGGCCCGGCATCATGACGTCCATGAGGATCAGATCGGGCTGCTCCTTGATCGCGACGGCGATCGCGTCGTGCCCGTTGCTCGCGGTCAGCGTCTCGTAGCCGTTACCGGTGAGACGCCGCACGATGAGCTCGACGTTCGACGGTTCGTCGTCGACGACGAGCACGCGACCAAGCCGCTCGGACGGCGCGATCCCGGAGGCCGGGAGCTCCGCGGGGCGCTTCGGCTGCTTCGGCGCGGGGCCGCTGGCGAAGTAGCGATTGAGGACCGCGCGCAGCTCCGCCGGCGCGTACGGCTTCGTGACGAAGTCATCGCACCCCGCTTCGCGGGCACGCTCGCGGTCGGCGTCCATCGCGAGGGCGGACACGGCCACGATCGGGATCTTCGCCGCCCACGACTCCTCCCGGATCGCCCGGGTGACCGCCCAGCCGTCGAGCTTGGGCAGGAGCAGGTCGACGAGGACCGCATCGGGATGCTCGCGACGGGCCAGCTCCAGGCCGGAGGCCCCATCTGTCGCGATCAGGGCCTCGTGACCCGCGCCGCGCACGATGCGCTGCGCGACATCCAGATTGTTCGGCTCGTCCTCGATGATCAAGATGCGGGCCATCAGCTGACCCCCACGACGGCCGCGACGGCGCGCACGTAGACGGGCATCGTGAAATTGAAGACGCTCCCGCCGGTCGCGCCGCTCTCGACCCAGATGCGTCCGCCGTGCAGTGCGACGAGCCGCTTGCTGATCGCCAGGCCGAGACCGGTACCGCCGAATCGCCTGGTGGTCGATGCGTCAGCCTGGCGGAACTCGTCGAAGATGTAGGCCTGCGCCTCCTGGCTGATGCCGATACCCGTGTCGGCCACCGACAGCGTGACCCAGCCATCGCCGGTCGTCGCGGAGACGGTCACCGCACCGGTGTCGGTGAACTTCACTGCGTTGGACATAAGGTTCACGAGCACCTGCCGGAACCGCGCACGATCGGCGAGGATCGCCGGAAGCTCGAGCGGGATGTGCGCACGGACCTCGAGCTCCTTCGCGTCCGACTGCGGCCGCACCAGGGCGACGACATCCTCGATGACCGGCCGGACGTCGAGCTCCTCGAGGTTGATCTCCATCCGGCCGGCCTCGATCTTGGACAGGTCCAGCAGACCGTTGATGAGACCGAGCAGGTTGTCCGCGGCGGTCGTGACCCGCTGGAGGTCGGACTGCTGCTGCGAGTTCAGCTCGCCGTCGAGCCCGTCAAGCATGAGCTTGGAGTAGCCGATGATCGCGTTCATCGGTGTCCGCAGCTCGTGGGAGACGTTCGCGATGAATTCGCTCTTGAGGCGGTTCGCGCGCTCGAGCTTGAAGTTATTGTCGCGCAGCTCGCCGACCAGGTCGGCGTTCTCCTTGGCGACCGACACGAGCCGCGCGACCGTGCGCAGCGTCCGAGCCTCGGACTCGGTGATCTCCGCCTCGCCCTTGAAGTAGACGGACAGAAGGCCGGTGATCAGGCCACGCGTGGACAGCGGCACGTGCGCCGCGCTCCGCAGGGTCCCGTAGGGGATCTCGGAGCGCTGCACGACATCGGGATCGCCGGTCTTCGCCTTGAGGACGTCGGTCGCGATGGATGTCGCGGTGTCCGACTCGATGCTCACCGTGCTCGCCGAGACGAGCCCCTCGCCGCTGCCTTCGCGAAGCACGATCGCGGCTGCGTCCGCCTTGACGAGCGTGACAAGGCGGCTGAGTGATTCAGCGAAGATCCGCTCCCGGTCGGTGACACCGACGACGGCATCGGACACGGCGTTCACCGTCCGGACCTCATCCAGATACTCCTGCTGTGCGCGATCACGCTCCTGCAGCGACCGGGCCATGGTGTCGAACGCGCGCTCCAGGGTGCCGACCTCGTATGGCGAGTGGCCGCCGACGCGGACCCCGAGGTCGCCGGCCTCGATCTTCTGGGCCGCGGCGGCAAGGTGCTCGAGCGGCGCGGTGATCGTCCGGGCCGATCGGTACGACAGGACCACGACCGCGCCGATGACCCCGATGAGGAGCGCGCCGAGGATGACGAACAGCGAGCGCTGAGCCTCCTCGACCGGAGCCGCCGCGACGAGCACGCCGAGCAAGAGCGGGTCGGCGTTCGCGGTGTGCGTACGCTCGAGCGTGAAGATGCCGTAGTAGTTGGCCCCGTCCACGTTGATCGTCCGCGACACGAGATCGCTCGGTGACGCGTCGACCTCCGCGCTCGTTGGGAACTGCGCGACCTCGTCGGCGTCGATACCGAGGGTCGCCGCGCGGGGCTGGCCGCGCCAGAGGATCGCGAGCTGGGCGTTGGAGCTCGACTGGATCGACTGGAGGAAGCCCTCGTCGAGGACCGTGCCGACCATGATGTAGCCGAGGACGCGGCTGTTCGCGTCGTTCCGGACGATCGAGAGCGCGCGGACGGTGACGCCCGCGGGCTCGTCGTAGAGGACGTAGGCCTGCTCAGGGCTGGCGTTCGCGCGGGCCAGAAGGTCCGGTCCCAGCTTCTCGCCGGGCGCGATGTCCTGGCCACCGGTGATCACGACGCCGGCCGCATCCGCGTAGCTGAGGATGTCGGCGCCGATGCTGGACTTGGCGAACAGGAGGAAGCTCTGGACGTCGCTCACCTTCGCGGCGCTCATGTCGATGGTGAGGTCGGCCGCGAGCCGCTTGGTGGTCGGCAGCCCGGCGACGAAGCGCGCGCCGCGCGTCGCCGTCACGACGCGCGCTTCGATCGCGGTGGTCGCGGTACCGGCGATGACGCTGGCCTCGTCCTGGAATCGTGCCTGGATGAGGGCGTTGGACACGTACTGCGCCACGAACACGATCACCAGAGCCGCGAAGATGCTGACCGTCGCCGTGCGGAGCACGAGGACGCGCAGCAGGCTCGGTGGCGCGATCCGTTGCAGCATCAGGCTGTTCTTTTCGTTCCTACTCGCCCGAGATGATCTTCTGGCCTTCGGGGCTCTTCACGAACTCGACGAGGGCCTTGATCGCCGGCTTGATCTTCGCCGGGTCGGCACTGGTGGTCATGTAGCTCGGCTTCGACAGCCGCCAGGTGCCGCTGGAGAGGTTCGATAGGGTCGGTTGGACGCCGTCCATGCCGATGAGTTTCATCGTCGTGTCCTTGAGGTTCTTGCTGTTCAGCGTGACCGTGCCGATCGATCCCTTGAATGCGCCGATCGCCTTCATCGTGTCCGTGGATTCGAAGATCTCCTGCACCTCGGCCGGGTACTTCGGGACGTTCGAGCCGAAGACGTAGGACTCGATCGTCGTCCGCGTGGAGCTCGCCGCTTCGCGGACGAAGACCTTGACCGCGCCGGCGTTGCTGCCGGCCTCGGACCAGTCCTTGACCGCGCCGGTGTATATCTTCGCGACCTGATCCTTCGTCAGGCTCGTGATCGGGTTCGCGGGGTTGACGGCCAT
>DASYVN010000198.1:0-2345 GCA_035937095.1 Candidatus Limnocylindria bacterium | reverse complement strand
CGCGAGCTGTGCACGGAGGATCTCCGCGAGCTCGTCGGGGTCGTCCACGTTCCGGGTGCGCACGACCGCCTGCACCGCGGCGTAGTACGAGGTCGGGATGCCGTACTCGATCGGCGCGCCGGGGTTCGCGTTCCATTGCGTCGGGATGTAACTGTAGTCGCCGTACACCGAGACCAGCGCCAGCGGGTTCTCGGACAGCGCCTCCCACACGGGATTCGGCACCGCGAGGTGGAGGCGGATCGTGCGGTCGCCGTCGTAGATGAAGTGGGTCGGGACGACGACCGGAACGTCGCGGCCGCGGCCGCTCGCGATGAGCTCGCCGAAGTCACGTGCGGCGAGGAACGCCTTCCACTCGGCCTCTGAGATCGCGGCGTCGTGCTTGTTGATCAGCATCGCGTCGAGCGTACTAGCCTGACGTATACAGATGGCCATCCAGGAAGGCCACATCGCGTCGGTGAACGTGGGTACGCCACGCGAGATCGCCGTCGGCGATCGGCGCATCCGCACGAGCATCTGGAAGGATCCGGTCGCCGGTCGCGTCGCCATCCGCGGCGTGAACCTCGAGGGCGACGACCAGTCGGACCGCCGCGTCCACGGTGGCGAGCGGAAGGCCGTGTACGCCTACGCCCGCGAGGACCTCGAGTGGTGGGGCAGAACGCTCGGGCGGCCGCTCGGCGCGGGTACGTTCGGCGAGAATCTCACGACCGACGGGATCGATGTGACCGGCGCACGCGTCGGCGAGCGCTGGCAGGTCGGCAGCGCGCTGCTCGAGGTGACCCAGCCACGGCTCCCCTGCTACAAACTCGAGGCGCGGATGGACCGGCCCGGCTTCATCACCGAGTTCATCGACGGCGGCCGGCCCGGCGCCTACCTCCGGATCGTAGCGGAGGGCGACGTGGGAGCGGGTGACGCAGTGCGGATCGCGTTCCGGCCTGACGGAGCGCCGTCGATGGCCGAGGTCATGCGACGGAAGACGAAACGGGCGGAGTGAGCACCCGCGCACCGGGCGGTGCGGTGACGTGGCCGGGGTGCAGCAATGATGCGAGCAGCTCGATCCCGTCAACGACTCGTGGACCAGGCCGGCTGAAGTACGCGTTCCCATCGAGCACGTATGTGGTGCCGTTCCGCACCGCGCGGAGCCGCTGCCACTCGGGTCGGGCAACGAGCACGCCCGCCTCGGAGACGGCACGTTCGGCGTCGAAGCCGCATGGTAGAAGAAAGAGGAACTCGGGATCCGCGGCTACGAGGTCGTCCCATGGAACGTCGATGGACGGCACGAGCGGACGGCCGAGCAGATCTTCGCCGCCCGCGATCGCGACCTGCTCGGGCACCCAATGGCCCGCGTTGAAGAGCGGCGCGAGCCACTCGAGGCATACCACGCTCGGACGGGGAAGACGGGCGACCTGGGCCTCGACACGCGCGATCCGAGACCGCAGATCGGCGACGAGCGCAGTCGCCGCGTCCACGCGCCCGATCGCGGCGCCGACGCGGGCGATGTCGGCGAGGATGCCGTCGAGCGAGTGGCCGTCCAGCGGGACCACGGCCGCTGCCGGATCCAGCGCCGTCGGCAGCTGCGAGACGGTGACCGCGCAGACCTCGCACAGCGTCTGACCAAGCAGCACGTCCGGGCGCGCGGCCGCGAGCCCGGCCGGATCCAGATGGAATGTGCTCTCGCCTCGCTCGAGCGCCGCGCGGACCTGCGCGTCGATCGAGAAGCTGTCGCTCCCAGGCTCGATCGTGGAGCGCGTGATCCGGGGCAGGGTCCGTACGGCAGGCGGGTAGTCGCAGTCGTGCGTCACCGCGACGAGCTCATCCCCGGCGCCGAGCGCGCACGTGATCTCCGTCGCAGCCGGTACGAGAGAGACGATCCGCACGCCCCTAGGCTAGCCCTCGTGGTCGAACGCGCCATCGAAGACACCGTCACCCGCGAGCGCGAGCTTGTGCGCGACACCGCCGCGCGACGGCCCAAAGCCTGGGGCGCGCTCGCCGCGCGCGGCGTCGTGGCGTTCCGCGAGCTCGCCGGACGGGCACCGACCGAATCGGAGCGGCGGGCGATCTGGGCCGGCCTCTGGCGCGCCGCGGAGGACCTCGATGTCCGCGGCTGACTGCGGCCACCCGATCGATCCGCAGCATCACGCCTCCTGCGAGGTCTGCGGCGGCATGCGACTCTGCCTCGACTGCGCCCGCGCACATCTCTGCACGAGCGAGTGCGCCGCATGCGGGTGTCTGCCCGGGCTCTGCGTGAAGGAGGTGCGCGACGGTGTCGTCGCGATCGAGTTCGGTATCCGCTGAGCGCTATGCGCTCATGTGGTCGGGCGGAAAGGACAGCGCCCTTGCGCTGATGC
>DASYVN010000197.1:0-25142 GCA_035937095.1 Candidatus Limnocylindria bacterium | reverse complement strand
CGGTCCGAGAAGGGCGGCTACAAGGAGGTCATCTCCCGCATCGCCGGCCAGGGTGCGTACAGCCGCCTGAAGTTCGAATCGGGCGTGCACCGCGTGCAGCGCGTGCCCGCGACCGAGGCCCAAGGGCGGGTCCACACCTCGACCGCGACGGTCGCGGTGCTGCCCGAGGCAGCGGACGTCGACATCCAGATCAACGACGACGATCTGAAGATCGACGTCTACCGTGCCGGCGGCAAGGGCGGTCAGGGCGTGAACACGACCGACTCCGCGGTGCGCATCACGCACCTCCCGACAGGCGAGGTCGTGATCCAGCAGGACGAGCGCTCGCAGCTGAAGAACAAGGCCAAAGCGATGACCGTGCTGCGGGCACGGCTCTTTGCGCGCGCGCAGGAAGAATCGGACGCGAAGTCCGGCGCGCTCCGCAACGCGCAGATCGGCCGTGGCGAGCGGGCCGAGAAGATGCGCACGTACAACTTCCCGCAGGACCGCCTGACCGACAAGCGCCTCGGCCACAACCTGTCCAACCTGCCGCGCCGTATGGACGGCGAGCTCGACGATCTCATCGAGGCACTCGTCCAGCAGGATGCCGCCGAGCGGATGGCCTCATTGGAAGTGGGAGAAGAATGACCGCCTCCCGGTTCGCCATCGGGCCGGACGCGCCCTTTTCCCTCGCGGCCGCGGCGTCGTTCGGGTTCGGCCCCGACACCGGGCGGCCGAAGCCGGACGGCGATCTCATGCGCCTGGCCTTCGTTGTCGACGGCTATCGCGAGCACGCCGGCGTCGTGCTGCGCCAGCAGGGCGACACGATCCTCGCGAGCGTCGAGGGCGCGCGCGGTGCCGTGGTCGAGCGGCAGGTGCTGCGTGTTCTCTCGCTCGATCGCCCAGCACGAGACTGGCTGGCGGTCGGCACACGCGATTCGGTCATCGGCCGGCTCCAGCGTGAGCATCCCGGTCTCCGTCCCGTGCTCTTTCACTCGCCCTACGAGGCGGCCGCGTGGTCGGTCATCAGCGCGCGCAAGCCGCGGGCGTACGCTTCGGCGCTGCGTTCGAACCTGGCCGCGGCGCACGGGCGCATCTTCGAGCTCGCCGGGGAAGAGCTCGCCGCGTTCCCGCTCCCGGAGAAGCTCGCTGCCCTTCGTGCGTTCCCAGGTCTCGATACGACTCGCATGACGCGGTTGCGTGCGATCGCCCGGGCGGCGCTCGATGGACTGCTCGACGCATCGCGCCTGGTCGCGCTCTCACCGGAGACCGCGCGCGCGGAGCTCGAGACGCTGCCCGGGATCGGACCGTTCTACGCCGATCTCGTCCTCGTGCGCGGGACCGGGCTTGCCGATCTCCTCCCACGGAACGAGCCGATGCTGCTCTCGTACGTCGGCCACTTCTATGGCAAGGGCGGGGCGGTCGACATGGCGACCCTCGAGACGATCGCCGAGCGCTGGAAACCGTTCCGCACGTGGGCGACGGTCCTCATCCGCGTGGCGGGCGACCGTGCCGGGCTGCCGGTGGAACAGCGTGGACCACGTCGCGGCGCGAGAAGCCAGCCGTGAAGACCGACGACCTGCAGTACGACGAGAACACCGCATTCACCTTGGCCGACGACGCGGCGACGATCTCGGCGATCGTGCGCCGCACGCCCGACGATCGGCTCCGGACCGTGAAGATCGGCGACTGGACCGCGAAGGAGGTCATCGGCCACGTCGCCGACATGGCCGAGGTCTTCGCCGAGCGCGTCCGGCGCTGCGCGGCCGAGGATCGCCCGGCGCTACCGTCGGTCGACCAGGACGCGCTTCACGCCGAGCGGCACAACAACGATGCCGATCCGATGGCCCTCTCCAAGCGCCTCCAGGCCGCGCACGCCGAGATCGTCCAGCTGCTCCAACGAGCCGGCATCCGCGATCGTTTCGGCGTGCACGCGGAGCGCGGCCCGGTGACCGCCGGCTGGCTCGGCGCGTACCAGTCCCGCCACGCCCACGAGCACGTCACGGAGCTGCAGCCGCACTTTCCGCCGCGCTAAGTCGGCGTCGCCGAACGTAACTCGTAGCCCTGGCGTACTACTTAGGTGTGACGACCGTCCGGGAACAGGCCCTCGCGCCCCTCTCCCGTGCCGAGGCGGAACGGCTCCTCCCGACGCTCTCGGTCGGCCGCCAGTCGATCGAGCGGCGCATCCTGCGCGCGCGCTGCCTCACGTCCGTCGAGTCCTTCGACGTCGCGTGGGCCGAGCTCACCACTCTGCACACGCAGACGAAGGACCCGCTGCTCGCGGCGCGCATCGCGGTCGACCTCGTGCATCTCGCGTACTACCTCGTGCGCGGCGACGAGGTCGCTCGCCTCGAGGCGCAGGCGAAGCGCCAGGCGGCGACCGATCCGCTCATGCTCGCCGAGCTGCGACTCGGCACGTCGATCAACCGCACCGCCGCGAACGAGATCACGGCCGCGCTCACCGATGTGCGCTGGGCCGAGGACGCGCTGGCCGCGGCGCCACGCGGCCGCGCGAAGGACCTGGTCAGCGCGCGCGTACAGCGGCAGCTCGCGCACCTGCTCGCGCACACCGGCGATTATGTCGGCGCGGCGACGGCGGCCGAGGCGACATCCCGGTTCGCCGGGAAGCTCGGCGATCCGTGGGAAGCCGCCTGGGCGACGTACACGAACGGGTTCGCGCACTGGTACGCCGGACAGAACGATCGGGCGGTCGATGAGTTCACGCGCGCCGAGGAGGGACTGCGGTCCTACGGCACGTCCGCGTGGCGATACACGCTGCTCTGCCTCGCCCGCGCGCGCATGGAGCGCGGCGAGGTCGCGACGGGCGACCGGCTCGGGCGGCAGAGCGGCGCCGGGGGGCACGAGGACCTCGCGCACATCGCGCTGCTGCGCGGTGAAGCCGAGGTCGCCGAGCGGATCCTGTCGCGCGCCCCGAAAGGTTTCCCGGCCGACGAACATTTCCGCGATTTCGTCCGCGGCATCACGAAGGGCCGGCGCGGCGATCCGCGCGGTGCGATCCGGCTGCTCGACGAAGTGGGGAAGGAGTTCGAGTCGCGCGGCATGGGTCACTGGGCCCTCGGTGCCGCGGTCCATGCCGCGTACCACCGCGAGGCCCTTGTCCGCGGCGGCGGCAACGCCCGCGCCGTGCAGCTGGTGCGCGACATCGCGGTCCGCGGCGGCGAGGGCTTCGCCTACTACCTCCCCGACGTCGCGTCGTGGCTCGGCCGCGCGGCCGAGCGCGATCCGGAGGCTCAGAAGCTCGCACGACTGCTCAAGGCGCGCGGTGATGCGGCGGTCCGGAGCGCGAAGAGCGACTCAGCGTCCGCGGTGGCCGCGTCGGCGCTCGACGAAGCGACGTATTACCTGCGCGCGATCGGGCTCACCTGGCGCGAGATCGGCGTGCTGCACGAGATCGAGAAGCTGCAGACCGCGGGGACGCATGTCGAGCGGAGCGAGCTCGCGAGGGCGCTGGAGCTGTCGCCCGAGACCCTGCGGGTCCACATCACCCGCATTCGCGCGAAGCTCGACATCGGGGATCGCCGCGGTGACGCGGTCTTGCTCGAGGCCGCGCTCGCGCGCCGGCCGATCGCTTAGCCGCCCACCAGCGCGAGCACCCGCTCGAGACCGCGCGGCTGGCCGGGCTCGACGCGGGGGAGCAGGAGCACCACGCAGCCCGCCGCGACCGCGCCGCCGTCCACGGCGTGGTCGCCGACCACCACCGTCTCGCTCGGCGCGGTACCCATGGCCGTGCACGCCGCGAGGAAGATCCGGACGTCGGGCTTCTCGATGCGATGCTCGTACGAATGGGCGTACCCGTCGATCAGATCGCCCCACCCGCGCGCGACGAAGACCGGGCGCAGGTCCTCGGCCACGTTGCTCACGACACCGATCCGCATGCCGTGTGTGCGCAGCTCCCGCAGGACCGGCTCGGTGTCCGGGTAGGGAAGCCATTTCGTGTGATCCATGACCCGTTCGTACAGGAGGGTCGAGAGCCCGGGCGTATGGACGTCGGCCTGGGCGAACAGCCCGAGCCACCCCGAGCGGTGGGCCTCCGGTGAGAGATCGCGCTGCACCGCGAGGGCCGCCGGGGTCTTGGAGTCGCGCCAGATCTTCTCCCACAGCTCGCGCGCGACCTGCGGCGCGACGCCGGCCTCGGCGATGACCGCGGCGCCGTCTGGGCTGTGAAAGAGCGTGTCGCCGAAGTCGAAGCACACTCCCTTGATGCGGGGTGGGGTCACGTGAGCTCCACCGTCTCGCGCCACCGCGGGACCTTCGTCGCGAAGCCGAGCGCTTTCACCTTCGGCTCGAACGCGGTCTGGGCCGCGGGATCCCCGTGCACGATGAACGTCAGCTTCGGCGCGACGCTGAAGTTCCGCAGCCAGGCCAGGAGCTCGGGTTCATCGGCGTGCGCCGAGAAACCGCTGATCGAGCGCACCTGGCACGCGACGTCCAGGTCCAGGCCATCGATCCGCACCTTCTTCGCGCCCTGCTGGAGCTGTGCGCCGATGGTGCCCACGCCCTGGTAGCCGACGAACAGGAGGGTCATCGCGGGGTCGCCGATGAGCGCCTTCGTGTGCTGGACGATCCTGCCGCCGGTGATCATCCCGTTCGACGCGACGACCATGAACGGCCGGGGTCCGCTCACGTCGAGCTCCTGCGACGCCTTTGCGTCCTTCACCATCACCGCACCCGGGTAGTCGAGGGGGGCGTCGGCTTTCGCCAGGAGCGCGCGGGTCTCGTCATCGAAGTACTCCGCATACGTGCGGTAGATCTCGGTCGCGCTGCCGGCCATCGGCGAGTCCAGGTAGAGCGGGACATGCGCGATGCTCCCGGCGCTCAGCAGCCGGTCGAGCTCGTACACGACCTCCTGGGTCCGCCCGATCGCGAACGAGGGCATGAGCAGCACGCCCTTCGCGCCCTGGACCGCGGACACGCACTCACCGAGCATCCGGATCGCCTCCTCTTGCGGCTCGTGGACCCGTCCGCCGTACGTCGACTCGACGAGGAGGTAGTCGCCGTCACGCACCGGGGTGGGGTCGCGAATGATCGGCGTGTTCGGCCGCCCGAGATCGCCGCTGAAGACGATCGTCCGATCCCCGCTGTTGTCGCGCGCACGAACGCGGATGATGGCCGACCCCAGGATGTGTCCCGCGTCGAGGTATGTCGCCGTCACGCCCGGCGCGATCTCGGTCTCGACCTCGTACTCGACGCCGGTGCATTGATCGACCGCCCGCGTCGCGTTCGCCGTCGTGTAGAGCGGCTCGCGCAGGTAGGTCAGCGCCTCGGGCGGCGCGTCACGGGTGGCCTGCTCGGCATCCTCGACCGTCGCGGCCGCGAGCTCCGCTGCCGCCGCGCGATCCTCGCTGGCCGCACGGTCCGGGTACTTCCGCGCGAAGCGCTGATGCTTGGCGGCGAACTCCTCCTGCAGCTTCGCCGAGTCAAGGAGCACCAGGCGCGTGAGTTCGACCGTCCCGCGCGTCGCGTAGACCGGGCCCCCGAAGCCGAGGGCGCTCACGTGGGGGATGAGGCCGCAGTGATCGAGATGCGCGTGCGTCAGGAGCACCGCGTCGATGGTCCGTGGCTCGTACGCGAACGGGACGCGGTTGCGCAGTACGTCGTGCGGGCTTCCCTGGAACATGCCGCAATCGACGAGCACGCGCGCGCGATCGGTCTCGAGCAGGTACTGGGAGCCGGTCACCGTCTGCGCGGCGCCGAGGAACGTGAGGCGCATCTGTCCATGATGCCGCGCTAGCATCACGCGCGCAGATGTACGGTCCCGTGCTGGTGGGCACGAAGGTGACCCTTCGCCCACCGGACGACTCCGATACCGCGCGCTTCGTCGACTGGTTCGGCGATCTCGAGGTGACGCGCTACCTGCTGCGGCGCTTCGCCGTGGGCCTGCTGCAGGAGGAGGGCGTCCTCAAGAAGCTCGGCGAGTCGACCACCGACGTGTTCTGGATGCTGGAAGCCGACGGCCAGCCCATCGGCGCGACCGGGATCCACCAGATCGATTGGCTGCACGCGCACGGGAGGACCGGGATCGTCATCGGCGTGAAGTCCGAATGGCGCAAGGGCATCGCGTCGGAAGCGATGCAGCTCCGCACCGAGTACGCCTTCCGGCAGCTGAACCTGCACAAGCTCAGCTCGAGCACGTTCGCCGAGAACGAGCCGAGCAAACGCGCACTGCTCAAGGCGGGCTATCGCGAGGTCGGCATCGAGCGCGAGCATCTGTACCGCGAGGGTCGCTGGCACGATCACTGGCTCTGCGAGGTCCGGCGCGACGACTGGGAGCAGCTGCGCGCCCGCTGACGCCCACCGTTGGCTGACCGACCGACCGACCCAGCGAGCCATGGGCGACCAGGTCAATGGCCGCTTACCGGCATGGCCCATTCGTCATGGCCCCGTCGTTCCGCCGGGTCATCTATCCGCAGTAGTCGCGACAGAGGACCATCGTCCGAGTGGACGGGAAGCCGAAGGTCTTGATCGTGGACGATGACCCGGCGCTGTGCGCGGTGCTGGTCGACCGATTGGCGATGGACGGGCTCTCGAGCGAGTCGGTGCACGACGGCATCGCCGCGGTCGATCGCGCGATCGCGATCCGCCCGCAGCTGATCCTCCTCGACCTCTCATTGCCGGAGCTTTCCGGCGACCAGGTCTTCGCGCGCTTGCAGGCGGATCACCGGACGCGCTACACGCCCGTCATCTTTCTCACCGGCGCCGCCACGCGCACCGACAAGGTCCAGCATCTCCTTGCCGGCGCGGACGATTACGTGACCAAGCCGTTCGACCTGGACGAGCTCGCGGCCCGGGTGCAGGCGGCGCTGCGGCGCGCGCGCACGCTCGGTGGCCTCAACCCGCTCTCCGGACTGCCCGGTAACACCGCCATCTACGACGCGATCACACCGCGGCTCCACCATGCGCAGCCGTTCGCGTGCCTGTACATCGACATCGACAACTTCAAGCCGTTCAACGACCGCTATGGCTTCACGCGTGGCGACACGCTCATCATCGCGCTCGCTGAGGCCATCTTCGGTGCGGTCTCCGGGTCGGCCGGCGACCCGTTCCTGGGCCATATCGGCGGCGATGACTTCGTCGTCCTGTGCGACGTGGACGCTGCCGAGTCGCTCGCGGACGAGATCGTCACGCGGTTCGCGGTCCGGTCACACGAGCTGCACGACGCGGGCGATCGTGCCGCGGGCGGCTACGAGGCACCCGACCGCCGTGGCATGCGCACGCGCTGGCCGCTCGCCTCGGTCTCCGTCGGGATCGCGATCGCCGCGCCGGGGGCGTTCTCCAGCGCCGCGGCGCTCGCGCAGACCGCGGCCGAGATGAAAGGCGTGGCCAAACGGAAGGGCGGCGCTCACGTCGCGATCGATCGGCGAGGCATCGCCGCGAAGGCCCACCAAGAGGCGCATTCCGTCCAGTTCTAGACTCGCGCTCGGTGGACACACTCGAACCCGCGACCGTCTCTCGATCGCAACAGACCGAGATCGAGGCCCAGCGTCAGGCGACACACGAGACCCATCGCGCGACCGTGCCGGCAATGGAGGCGCTCCTCTATCGGCCGATCCCCGTTCTCGATCACGGCTTCGTCCGGGTCATCGATTACATGGGTGACGACGCCGCCGTCGTCCAGGCCGCGCGCGTCTCGTACGGTGCAGGGACGAAGAAGATCCGTGAGGACGCGGGGCTCATCAACTATCTGATGCGCCATCGCCACACGTCGCCGTTCGAGATGTGCGAGCTCAAGCTGCACGCGAAGATGCCGATCTTCGTCGCGCGCGAATGGGTCAGGCATCGCGTGGCGAATTTGAACGAGACGTCAGCGAGATATTCGATCCTCGACAACGAGTTCTATATGCCCGAGCCTGAACAGCTCGGCACGCAATCGCGAAGCAATCGCCAGGGCCGCGGCGAGACGCTCACCGGCGATGAATCCGCACGGGTCCTCGAGATCCTCCGAGATGACGCGGTGCGTGCGTACGCCCACTACGAAGAGATGCTCAACGAGAACACCGCTGGAGAGACGATCGACCCGGCGAAGGCAGGGCTCGCACGCGAGCTCGCGCGGATGAATCTGTCGGTCAACTTCTACACCCAGTGGTACTGGAAGATCGACCTCCACAACCTGCTGCACTTCCTCAACCTGCGCACGGACCCCCGGGCGCAGTACGAGATCCGCGTGTACGCGGACGCGATCCTCGACGTCGTGAAGCAATGGGTCCCGCTCACCCACGGCGCGTTCATGGACTACCGGATGGGGGCGTACGAGCTGTCGGCGAAGGGCCTCGCCGTCGTGCGGCGCCTGCTGCGCGGGGAGCAGGTCGAGCGGGAGTCCACCGGCATGTCGCCGGGGGAGTGGCGCGAGCTCATGGAGACGCTCGAGCGCTGAGCACCGACCGCGCCGGGTTCCTCTGGGACCCGCGCCTCGCAGCTCACGTCTATCGCGCCGATCACCCGCTCAAGCCGCGTCGGCTCATCGGCGTGCACGACACGCTCGAGCAGCTTGGGGCGTTCGATCGTGCGAACGCGGTCGTGCTCGCCCCGCGTGACGCGACGATCACGGAGCTCGAACGGATCCACGCAAGCGACTACATCCATGCGGTGCAGGAGGCTTCGGCTGACCCCGACCTCGACTCCTCCCGCTGGGGACTGTCGACGCTCGGCGACACGCCGCCGTTCGCGGGCATGCACGAGGCCTCGCTGCTCACGACCGGCGGGACGCTGCGCGGGATGGAGGAAGTGCTCGCGGGTCGGCTCCGCGTCGCGTTCAACGGCGCGGGCGGACTGCACCACGCGATGCGAGACCGCGCGTCAGGCTTCTGCATCTACAACGATCCGGCGATCGTGTGCCGGCTCATTGCCGACCGCGGTCTGAAGGTCGCGTACGTCGACATCGACGCGCATCACGGCGACGGCGTCCAGGCCGCGTTCTACGACACCGATCAGGTCCTCACGATCTCGCTGCACGAGACCGGCCGCACGCTCTTCCCGGGCACCGGCTTCGCGCAGGAGCGGGGCAGCGGCAAGGGCGCCGGGTACAGCATCAACGTCGCCTTGCCGCCGTACACCGACGACCACGCGTATGTGAACGCCTTCGACGCCGTCGTGCCGCCGCTCGTCTCGCGATTCAGGCCTGACGTGCTCGTGACACAGCAGGGGATCGACTCGCATTTCACCGACCCGCTCACGCATCTGCAGGTCTCGACCCGCGCGCGCGAGCACGTCGTCCGCGCGTTCCGCGGCTTCGGGCTGCCGTGGGTCGCGATGGGAGGCGGCGGCTATGACCTCGACGCCGTGGCGCGGGGATGGTCGATCGAGTACCTCGTCATGCTCGATGCGCCGATCCCCGAGGAGCTGCACGATGCCGATCCGCCGGCGTGGGCCGGCGACGAGCGCGACGCCATCGACGTGGCGACCGACGCCGCCGTGCGCGACGCGCTCGCGGCCGCGTTCAGATGACCGAGCTCCTGTTGCTCGCGCGCTCGCCCCGGCGCGGGGCCGAGGCGGTCCTGGCCCGCGGCACGCTCCCCACCGCGGCCGTGCTCATTCTCGTAGCGACGGCGGTCGCGGCGGTCAACGCCGCGCGGTTCGCGGCCGACGTACCGGTCAGCAGCGTGCTGTTCGGCGATACGCGCAGCCCCGCGATCGCCGCGCTCATCGACTCGCTCGGACGCGACCGCGCCGCGATCGTCGCCTACCTCATCGAGCAGTCCTGGACCGCCGTTGTCGTCGTGACGGCGCTCTCGCCGCTCCTCGTATGGCTCCTTGGCGCCAGCGCGGTCCAGGCCGCGGCGCGACTGGACGGTGCCCGCCGGCCGTTCCGGCCGATCCTCGTCCTGATCGGCTACGCGACCGCGCTCACGCGCATTCCGGCCGACGGCGCGGCGGCGTTAATGGGGAGCGGGCAGGGCGCGGGGCCGCAGGTCGCGCAGCTCATCGGGACCGCCGGCCTGGTATGGCTCGCGATCATCGCCTGGCGCGCGATCGAGCTCCACTACGGGTTGCCGCAGCGGCGTGCGTTGATCGAGCTGCTGATCGCGGTCGTCGTGTTCTACCTCGTTCCGATCGTGCTGATCGTCGCTTCCGTATTCGTGCTCATCGTGGCGGCGATCGTTCTCGAATACGTGCCGCGCTAGCCCGCGCTATCGCTGGCCTGCGGCCAGGAGACAGCTCACTCGTCCGAGCTGACCGCCGCCACGAGGGCGAGGTCGCCGGCGCGCACCGACTTCGGATCGAACTTGCGGACGTTCGCGGCCATCTTCCCGAGCGCCTCCGCCATGGTCATCGGCGGTGGCGTGCCGCGCTTCTGCGGGATCCAGCGCACCGGATTGCAGCGCGCGACCACGACCGCACGAAGGTACGGGCTCTTGAAGCCCATCTCTTGCAGCGTCTTCACATGCGCGGCCACGCGGTCGTCGATATCGAGGAGCCGCCGGCCCCACTGATCGCGCTGGCGCAGCGCGGCGGGCAGCGTGCCGTCCAGGAATACGTCGACGCGCCGCAGCATGGACTGGTACGACGAGCCGGCGAACCGCCCCCGCTCCTCGTAGGCGGTCCCGAGGGTGAGGAAGTGCGCCGCCTCGAACGAGACCGCGTGGTCCTGCTCCTTCGACCTCGGCTGCTCCTTCGCGAGGGTGCGGGCCATCCGGATCACTTCCATGCTCCGGTCGCGCAGGTTGTGGGCCTTTTCCGTATTCAACGGCAGGATGCGATACGCGATCTGCGGATCGGCGACGACGAGCGCGGTCACGGTGCGCTGCCCGAGCTTCTTCGCGGCGGCGAGGCGATGGCGGCCGTTCGGGGACCTGAACCCCTCCTTGTCCGCCACGGCGATGACCGGGTCGAGGAAGACACCGACCGCGCCGATGGCGTCCGACAGCCGGTCGGCGTGCACCTTCGAGAGATCGCGCTGGAACGCCGTGGCCTCGATCGCGCGGAGCGGGAGGCTCGCAAGCAGCAGCGGCCAGCCACCGTACGGGTCCTTGAAGGCCGCGTGCGTTGCGCCGCCCGCCTTCGTGACGCGCATCGCGAGGTCCGCGACGCTTGCGTCCGCCAGGTCGATGGTGCTTTCGAGCGGCTCCGGCCCGCGTGGCGCTGCGGGTCCGCGCTTCTTGGTCGTCTTGCGAGTCGTTTTCTTGGTCGTTGTCTTCTTCGCGGGCATCGCCGAACGATAGGGCCACCCGGAGTGCGTCGCTCGATATGTTCCGCCCGCCGCCGTGCCCGTAGGGTCACGCCGTGCGGAACTTCCGCCTCCTGGCGCGGCGCAACTTCGGGCTGCTCTGGGTCGGCGGGTTCATCTCATTCGTCGGCGACTGGGTCCTGTACATCGGGATGCCGATCTCGATCTACCGGATCACCGGATCGGCGCTCGCGACGACGATCATGTTCGTCTGCGGCGTCTTGCCGAGCATCGTCCTCGGCAGCGTCGCCGGGGTATACGTCGATCGGTGGGATCGGCGGCGGACCGTGATCATCGGCAACCTCTTGCTCGCGGCGACGCTCCTGCCGCTGGCGTTGGTGCGCGGCCCGGAGACGATCTGGATCGTCTACATCGTCGTGCTGGTCGAGGCGGGCATCGGCCAGTTCGTGAATCCGGCGGTCGGAGCGCTGTTGCCGCGACTCGTCGAGACGGAAGAGCTCGTGGCCGCGAACTCGCTGAACTCAGCGGCCAACAACCTTTCCCGAGTCGTCGGCCCACCGATCGGCGGGGTCATCGCCGCGGCCAGCGGGATCACGGGCGTGGCCGTCGTCGACGCGGTGACATTCCTCGCCGCCGCGGCATTGGTCGGATCCATGCGCGGCGTCCTCGATACGCCGTCGGCCGCCGCCACGGTCGAAGAGGGCGTCCGTAGATGGCGAAAGGTGTGGGCCGAATGGCTGGACGGTCTGCGGCTGATCTGGGCCGATGCCGTGGTTCGGACCCTGTTCCTGCTTGTTGCGCTCTCGTCGATCGGCGAGGGCGTCTTCCGGGTCCTGTTCATCCTGTACGCGGTCGAGATCCTGAAGGGCGGGGCAGCGGAGCTCGGCCTGCTCATGTCCGCGCAGGGCATCGGTGCCATCCTCGGGAGCGTCACCCTCGTCGCCATCAGCGTGCGGGTCTCGCCCGCCAAGCTCATCGGCTGGACGACACTGCTGTTCGGTCTCATCGACCTGACGGCGTTCAACGTGCCCCGGTTGGGGGCGTCATTCGCGGTCGTCGTGGCGCTCTTCTTCGTCGTCGGGATTCCCGGCGCGATGAGCTTCCCCACGATGTTCAGCGTGATCCAGGCCCGGGTGCCCGACGCGTACCGTGGCCGCGTGCTGGGCGCGCTGTTCACCACCTCATCGCTGCTCGCACTGGTCGGGCTCGGCATCGCGGGGACGCTGACCGTTCCCCTTGGGACGCTCACGATCCTCAATATCCAGGGCCTCGCGTACACGTTCGCCGGCGTAGCAATGCTCCTGCTGCTGACTCGCGCGATGGCTGCGACCCGCGTGAAGGAGCAGGTCGCCACGGCTGGCTAGAGTCATCTCGTGCCAGCGGCGTGGTCCCCGAACGAGCGCTATCTCGATCGCAGCCGCCTTCGCCGCTTTGCGAACGCCAATGGACAGAACAGCTACGACGCGTTGCTGACCTGGGCGGTCGACGATCTCGAACGCTTCTGGCGTGCCGTCGATCGCGACCTCGGGCTCGTGTGGACCGCGCCGTACTCGCGGGCCATGGACACCTCGAAGGGCCTGCCCTGGACGACGTGGTGGACCGGCGGCCGGATGAATTACGTCGGGACCGCGCTGCGCGCGGACCGCGATCCGTCGCGGGTCGCCCTCATCGCCGAGCGCGAGGACGGGCGTGTCGAGCGGCTGACGTACGGCGAGCTGCGCGCCGATGTCGCCCGCTTCGCGGCTGGGCTTCGTGCGACGGGGGTCGCGAAGGGCGATCGCGTCGCGGTGTTCCTGCCCATGGGCATCGAGTGCGTCGTCGCCGTTCTCGCGCTCGGAGCGCTCGGCGCGATCTACACCCCGATCTTCTCGGGATACGGCGCCGAGGCGATCGCCGGCCGGCTGCGCGACTGCGAGGCCTCGGTCCTCATTTGCGCCGATGGCTTCTACCGCCGCGGCGCGGTCGTGCCGATGAAGGAGACGGCCGACACGGCCGCGGATGGCGCGCCGACCGTGAAGACGATCATCGTTGCCGAGCGCCTCGGGCGCGAGTATCCGAAGCGCGACCGGGACGTCGCATGGGCGGAGGTCGTCCGGCGCAGTACAGCGCCACTTGTCGCCTGGGAAGATACGAGCGCAGAAGACCCGTTCATGATCATCTACACGTCGGGTACGACGGGACGCCCGAAGGGCGCGGTCCACGTGCACGGCGGCTTCCCGGTGAAGGCCGCGCAGGACCTGGCCCACTGCTTCGACGTGCAGGACGCCGACGTCGTGTTCTGGTTCACCGACATCGGCTGGATGATGGGCCCGTGGCTCATCGCAGGCGGGCTCATGCTCGGCGCGACGATCGTGCTCTACGACGGCACGCCGGATTTCCCCGACGAGTCACGGCTCTGGTCGATGGTCGACCGGCACTCGGTGACCCATCTGGGCATCTCGCCGACCGCCATTCGCGGGCTCATGCGGGCTGGCGAGGATCCGGTGCGCACGCACGACCGCTCCAGCTTGCTCGTTCTCGGCAGCACCGGCGAGCCGTGGAATCCCGAGCCGTGGTGGTGGTACTTCCGCGTCGTCGGCGACGCACGCTGCCCGATCATCAACTACTCCGGCGGAACGGAGATCTCCGGCGGCATCGTCGGCTGCACGACGTGGACGGACATCAAGCCTGGCTCATTTCGCGGTCCGGTACCGGGCATGGCCGCTGACGTCGTGGACGACCAGGGACGCCCGGTGCGCGGCGCGGTCGGCGAGCTCGTGCTGCGTGCGCCGTGGCCGGGCATGACCCGAGGGTTCTGGAAGGATCGCGAGCGATATTTGGAAACGTACTGGGGCCGCTGGCCGGGCGTGTGGGTGCATGGCGACTGGGCGCGTATCGACGAGGACGGCTTCTGGTATATCGAGGGCCGCAGCGATGACACCCTGAAGATCGCGGGGAAGCGTGTCGGTCCGGCGGAGGTCGAGTCGGCCGCGGTCGCGAACGCGGCGGTGAGCGAAGCGGCGGCCATCGGTGTGCCCGACGAGCTGAAGGGGGAGGCGATCGTGGTCTTCGCCGTCGCGAAGCCGGGTACATCGATCGACGCCGCGCTCGAGCGCTCGGTCTCGGACACGATCGCCGAGCAGCTCGGGAAGCCGCTGCGGCCGAAGGCCGTGCGGTTCGTGCGTCAGCTGCCCAAGACGCGGAACGGCAAGATCCTCCGCCGGCTCATTCGCGGCGCGTATCTCGGCAAGACCGATCTGGGCGACACGTCATCGCTCGAGGACCCGAGGGCCCTCGATGAGGTTCGCGCCGCCGGGACGAGCTAGCCGGCGGTCCGATTGCCCGCGATCGCCCGCACCAGCGCGACGACGAGCGCCGCGACGAGGAACAGGAAGACGATCGCAAGAAGCGCCGGCAGGTCGAACACAACGGGGTTGTCCGGCTGCGGCCAGATCCCCTGGAACGGCCGGACGAGCGGCTCGGTGATGCCGTACAGCGCCGCGACGAGCGGCTGGCTCGCGTTCGCGCCCAGCAGCTTCATCGCGAAGCGGATGAGCAGCAGGACCTCGAGCACGCTGACCAGGAGCGTGACGACCCGCGTCACGGTCCACACCGGGGCGTAGGGGCTGGCGGTGACGTTCACCTGCCCCGCGGGGGCGACGGATGCGGGCTCGCGGATGCGCTCCACTCGGTCGACGCGTTCGACCACTGGATGGTCGATGACCTGGGTCTCGTTGGTATCGGGTTCGGGTGTTCTACTCATGCCGGGTTACCGAGCAGGCATCATGCCACAGGCCGCCAAGCGCTCATGGGCACCGGAACCGGGCTGCCGACACGAAGGCGCACCCGGCGAACAGGAGTCCGGCGGTCGCGACGACCGCGACGGGGACCACGCCGCGGCGACGATGCCCGGGCACAGCACTCCCACGATCTGCTGCACGATCAGACGCCGCGGCATGGCGCGACCGCAGCGGCTAGCCTCGCCGCGTGACCACGCTGACGGGCGAATACCCATTCGCGCACCGCCAGCGCGTGCGTCTCGGTGAGACCGACTTGCAAGCGGTCGTCTACTACGCGAACTACCGGTTGTTCGCCGAGGTCGGGCGGGTCGCCTATTTGCGCGCGCTCGGCATCGACTACACGCGCGACCTCATCGGGCACGGCGTGGACTTCACGATCGGCGAAGCGAACGTGCGCTACCAGGCGGCGCTCCGATTCGACGATGAGTACGACATCCGCGTGCGGGTCGGCGAGATCCGCAACTCATCGTGGGTCTTCGAGTACGCGTTCGATCGCGCCGACGGGCAGCGATGCGCCGTCGGCTCCACGATCCAGGTGATCCTCGACCACACGACCGGCAAGGCCGCGCGCATCCCAGCGCACCTGCGTGACGCGCTCGAACGCGCGAAAGCGGCCTGATGGACACCGCCCTGCCCGAGGAGCTGCAGCTCCTGCAGCGCAGCGTGCGCTCATTCGTCGAGGAGCAGCTCGTGCCCCGGGCCGAGGAGATCGAAAAGAGCGATCGCATCCCGCGCGACGTGATCGACGCGATGGCCGGCATGGGCCTCTTCGGCATCGGCTTCAGCGAGGCGGTCGGCGGCCAGGGCTTCGGCAAGCTGGGCTACTGCGTCGCGGTCGAGCAGCTCGCGCGCGCGAACGCGTCGCTGTGGAACGTCATCGGCGGATCAGTCGGACTCTGCGGGACCGCGATCGACGTCGGCGGCCCCGACGCGCTGCGGACGCGCTACCTGCCCGGTCTCCTCGCCGCGAAGCGCATCGGCGCATACGGCCTCTCCGAGCCGGGCGCTGGAAGTGACGCCGGGGGGTTGACGACAACGGCGCGGCGTGACGGCGACGCGTATGTGATCGACGGCGCGAAGACGTTCATCACGAACGCGCCGATCGCCGACGTGTTCACGGTCTTCGCGACGCTCCACCGCGCCGCAGGGTCGAAGGGCATCACGGCCTTCGTCGTCGAGCGCGACACGCCGGGGCTCGAGGTCGGGCCGAACGACGAGAAGATGGGACTGCACGGGTCGACGACGGCGCAGCTGTATTTCCACGAGATGCGGGTACCGGCCGCGCAGCGGATCGGCGCCGACGGCGAGGGGTTCAAGATCGCCCTTCGCACGCTCGACTTTGGCCGCCTGGGGCTCGCGGCGCACGCCGTCGGCGCGGCGCAACGGTTGCTCGAGGCCTCGGTCGAGTACGCGAAGGCGCGGGTGCAGTTCGGGAGGCCGATCGGCGTCCACCAGGCGATCCAGTGGATGCTCGCGGACGCGGCGACCGGGATCCACGCCGCGCGCCTCATGGTTCATGACACCGCCGCACGGGCCGACCGCGGGGAACGGGTCACCGACCGGGCGGCGATGACCAAGCTCTTCGCGACCGAGCTCCTCGGCCGGGTGGCCGACGCCGCCGTTCAGATCCATGGCGGCATGGGCTACATGCGGGAGCTGTGGATCGAGCGGGCCTACCGGGACGCGCGCATTTACCGCATCTACGAGGGCACGAGCGAGATTCAGCGGGTCGTGATCGCCGCAGGCCTGCTCGCGGACGCGTGAGCGCTGGACGTATCGCGGACAGCGGTCCATGACCGGCGGGGCCACCAAGTGTGGATAACCCCTCGATTTCCGTGGATAAAGCCCCTCTGGGATGCCAATCGAGCCGTTTCCTGTGGAAAAGCCCGCCGTGCTGAAAGCGTCCACGCCGGGCAGTCATCCGGTCATCCGGGGCGTCTGGCTGGCTGCCTTCGCGCTGCTACTGGCCGCCGCCGCGCTCATGGCGCTGGGGGCTTTGTCGTACCCGATGGTCGCGCTCATCGCCGCCGGATGGTTCGTCGCCGGCCTCGGCGCGTACCTCATCCGGCATGCGCGCTTCCTCGGCACGCTGGCACGCGGCGAGCGCGCCCTTCGCGCGGGCGACCTCGCGACGGCGCGGGCCATCGTCGCGCCGCTCGTCGACCGCTACCCGACGTTCCCGCCGGTCCAGCGCCTCGCCGGTCTGATCCTCTACCCGAGCGGGGACCCGCTGTCCGCGGCAACGATGCTCGAGGGCGCCGCGCGCTCGATGCGCGACCGCGACCTGGTCGTGACGTTGGTCGCCGCGTATGCGGCGTTGAACAAGGCCGGGGACGCGCGACGGGCCGCGACGCTCCGGCCGGACGACCCAGACGTGCGGCTGGCGCTCGATTGGGCCGAGCTGGTCGCCCTCGGCGGCGATCGCGCGCGCGGCGCCGAGCTCGCGGCATCGCTGCCCGCGGACTCGCCGGCGCGCGCCGCGATGGCCGCGACGCTCCAGGCGATCGCCGCGGCGCACCGGCACGACGCCGCGGCGGTGCGCGCGCGATTGCGTGACGCGGAGGACCGCTACGTGCTTCTCGCCGCCGACGAGCGGGCGTTCCTCGGCTACCTCGGCGGCATCGCGCTCCGCGAGCTCGGCGCGCTCGACGACGCCCGCGCGACGTTCACGCTCGCGATGGAGATGGCGCCGGACACGATCGGCGAGGCGCTCGCGCGACGCGAGCGGACTCACCTCCCGTCGGGCTCGGCCTCTCCCGCGTCCTCGTCGGACCAGCCCTCGTCGGACTGAAGGTCGTCGGCGAAGAGCTCGACGTCAACGCCGAGCTCGTCGATCACGGCGACCAGGCCGTTGCGTTGCTCGGGCGGCGTCGTGCGGATCCAGCCGCGGACCACGTCCTCGACCATCACCTCGTCCGCGGCGCGGTCCGATGCGACGAGCTCGCTCTCGTCGTGCGCCGCGGCCGACGCGAGCTCGCGTAGCGTCGCGGGGACCATGTCGGAGAGCGTCCGCAGCGTGCGTTCGGCCTGTACATCCCAGCGCATGGTCATGAAATGGCGTCGATGCCAGTGGCGAAGCGGCTGATGATGAGCTTCTGGATCTGGGTCGTGCCCTCGTAGAGGCGGTTCACGCGCGCGTCGCGCCAGTAGCGCTCCACCGGGAACTCGTCCGAGAAGCCGTAGCCGCCGTGGATCTGGATCGCATTGTCGGCCGCCCGCTGCGCGGCTTCCGTCGCGTACAGCTTCGCGATGCTCGTCTCGCGGGTGTTCGGGCGTGCCTTGTTCTTGAGGTCGCCGGCGCGCCAGACGAGCAGCCGTGCCGCTTCGGTCTCCACGACCATGTCGGCGATCAGCTCGGCGACGAGCTGATGGCCGGCGATCGGCTTGCCGAACGACGTCCGCTGCGTCGCGTACGCGACCGACGCGTCGATGCAGGCCTGGGCCACCCCGACGGCCCCGGCCGCGACGGAGTAGCGCCCGGAGTCGAGCGCGCTCATCGCGATCTTGAAGCCTTCGCCGACCTCGCCGAGGCGATTCGCGTCGGGCACGCGGACATCGTCGAGGATGAGCTCCGACGAATCGCTGGAGCGCAGTCCAAGCTTCCCGTGGATGCCCTGGCTCCCGTACGGCTGCCTGTCCCGCTCGAGGAGGAACGCCGCGATGCCCTTGTGGCCGCTGTTCGGGTCGGTCTGGGCGAATACCAGGGCGAGCCCGCTCACGCTGCCGTTGCTGATCCACGTCTTCCGCCCGCGCAGGATCCAGTCTGTGCCATCGCGCTTCGCGCTCGTCCGTAGCTGCGTCGCGTCGCTGCCGACCTCGGGCTCGGTGAGGCCGAAGCAGCCGATGACCTTGCCGCTGCACAGCGCCGGGAGGTACTGCTTCTTCTGCGCCTCGGTACCCCACTTGAGGATCGTGAGCTCGACGAGCGAGATCTGAACCGACAGCGTGGTGCGGACCGACGAGTCCGCGCGGCCGATCTCCTCGGTGACGAGCGCGTGCGAGATGTAGTCGAGCCCGTGCCCGCCGTACTGCTCCGGGACCGGCCCGCCGAGGAGCCCGAGCGGCGCCATCTTGTTCAGGATGTCGGCCGGGAAGGTCTCCGTCCGATCGCGCTCGCGAGCGCCCGGCACGATCTCCTTGTCGGCGAAGTCGCGCGCGAGCTTGCGGATCTCTTTTTGCTCGGGTGAGAGGTCGTAGTCCACCGGTCGAGTCTAGGTATCCCGCAGAGAAGTCATCGCGGAGCGATGAGATATGGACGAGATCGTGGATCCATTGCGTGTCCACATGCGTCGCACTTTACGGTCGCATCGCGGTCCCGGCCGATAGCATCGTCCTGATGCAGACCACGCGCAGCGCATCGCCCCTCGCGATCTGGTCCGCGCTCGGCGCGGTGTACGTCATCTGGGGCTCGACGTACCTCGCGATCGCGATCGCGGTGCAGACGCTCCCGCCGCTCTTCTCCGCGGGCCTGCGTTTCTGTCTTGCCGGCCTCGTGCTCCTCGGCGTCGTCGCGGTCCGTCGCGGCGTGCGCGCCCGGCGCGAGCAGCTCGTTGCCGCCGCGACCGTCGGGCTCCTGCTCATCGTCGGCGGCAACGGCTTCGTCGTGCTCGCCGAGCGGACCGTCCCGTCGGGGCTGACCGCGCTCATCATCGCCTCGGTACCGCTCTGGATCGTGATCTTCCGCCGCATCGCTGGCGACCGGATCCACCCCTCGACGTTCATCGGCGTGGCCGTCGGTTTCGCCGGCGTCGCGTTCCTCGTCGGACCGCGTGGCGCGAGCGGCGCGGTCGACACGGGTGGGCTGCTCCTGCTCCTCGTGGCGACGGTCTCGTGGGCCCTCGGCACATTTCTTTCGCCGCGCCTCCGGATGCCGCGGGACGGACTGCTCTCGACGGGGATCCAGCAGCTTGCCGGCGGGATCGTGCTGGTCGTGGCGGGAGCATCGATGGGGGAGCTCGCGCATCTCGAGCCGGCGAGGTGGTCGACGAATTCCCTCGTCGCGATGGCCTATCTGGTCGTGTTCGGCTCGCTCGTCGCGTTCTCGGCGTACGGCTGGCTGCTCCAGCACGCCCCCGTATCGCTCGTGTCGACGTACGCGTACGTGAACCCGGTGATTGCGGTGGTCCTCGGAGCGCTGATCCTCGCCGAGCCGATCACGCCGTCCATCGTTCTGGGCGCGGGCGTCATCATCGCGGCCGTCGCGTTCATCGTGACGCGCGAAGGCGCTCGGCAGCGCGCAGCGCACGGGACCGCTGCTCCGCGCGCCGTCGCCAGCGAGGCGGATTAGCGTGGCGGCGATGGACCCGGACACGTTCGTCGAGGAGCTCTGGGGGTATGCGCACGCGCTCGAGATGCGGGAGCACCCCTGGTTCAAGGGCGTGGTCGAGCACCGTTGGACGCGCGAGCAGATCGTCCTCGGCGAGATGCAGCACTACCTCCGGGTGAGCCAGAACCCGGTCTTCTTCGGCTACATCGTCACCAACGTCGCAGCCGAGAAGAACTACGAGCTCATGCCGATCGTCATGGAGAACTTCATGGAGGAGCTCGGCGGCGAGCGCACCCACGTCGACGTGATGCTCCAGATGCTCGAAGAGGCGGGCATGGACAAGGCGGCGGCGGACGGCGCGGAGCCCGCGCCGGGCACGATGGCCGCGATCGAGATGATCGTCGGTGGCTGCCAACGGCGGAGCGCGCTCGAAGGCATCGCCCTCCTCAGCTTCGTCGAGGCGATGCACGGCGGGCCGCACGGCGCGGCCGCTGGCATGTTCGAAGCGCTCACCACGCACTACGGCTTCTCGAAGCGCGCCGCGGCCACGTACGAGCTCCACGCCGAGCAGGACACCGGGCACGGCGAGCGTCAGATCGACGCGATCCGCCGATTCGCGCGCGACGAGCAGACCCAGCGGCGCGTCCGCGCGGCGGTGAAGCTCGGCCTCAACGCCTTCAACTTCGAATGGGATGGCCACGTCCAGGCGATGACCGGAAAGCGCGAGTACTGGAGCGGGCGAGCGCCAGTCAACCTCGACGTCCCGACGTTCAAGCTTCCCTAGCCGCTAGGCCTCGGCGAGCAGCTTCGCGATCGCGTCGGCTGTCCGGCTCAGCTCCTCCGCCGGTCGTTCAGGGAAGTCCAGGCTCTTGATCATCGTCGCGCCGCTTGGCAGACGTTCCTCGCTGACCCGGCCACGCAGCAGCGCACTGTTCAGCGCGTCGCCGGATCGATGCGGGGCGAGATGGATGTGAAGATGGGCGATGCCCTCGCCGAAGACGTATACGTAGACGACCTCGCTGCCGGTCGCGTCGCGGAGCGCTTGGGTCGTCCGGGCCAGGACCTCGCCGAGCGTCGCCGCTTCCATCCCGGCCAGGTCGGTCACGTGCGGGATGTGACGTTTCGGTGTGAGAAGGGAGAAACCTGGAACAGCGCCCTTCGTCGCGGTCCACAGTCGCCAGAGCTCGTCTTCCCACACGTAACGTCCGGCATCAGCTGGAGCGGCAGCGCCGGTGCAGAGCGAACAGGAGGCCACGAGGTCATTGGCTGGTCCCGTCACATCGGCCACTGCTTCGGCAACGTGGCGCGTAGCGCCTCGTACGCGGGGTCGTTCTTCCCGCGCGCGTGGATGCGATCGAGCTGCTTCCTCAGGTCGGCCAGCTCCATATCCAACGCGCTCGAGACCATGCCCATGGTCTCCTCGAAGCCTCGGCTTCAGTTACGGCGTCAGCCGTTCATCCGTTCGAGGACGTAGCGGTCATCGTTGTCCACCGAACCCGACCTCCTGAACGTCGATCCGTTCCGTCGCGGGATACGGGACGCCATCGCCATCGACGCGGACCCGCATCCGAGCCAGTATCCGCCACGTCCTGCCGCCGGCCTCGGCGGTCACGATGAGAAACGTGTTCTCGATCTCGGCGCCCGGCGCTTCGGCCGACGTCATCTTGAGGACGAGCTCCGCCGGGGTCACGAGTTCGAGGTCGCGATCCGCCGCACGGAACTGTCCATGTGGCGCGGCGACGTGGGTCAACCGGAGCGGCGGGTCGCTCGCGATCCGCCAGCGCACCTGCCACGCGTCACCAAAGCGCGCCACGTCGACGACGTCGATCGTGACGCGCGGTTCGCTCAGCTAGACGCGCTCGAAGACGGCCGCGATGCCCTGACCGCCGCCAATACAAAGGGAGGCGAGCCCGTAACGGCCGCCACGCTTTCCGAGCTCGGTGATGAGCGTGAGCGCCAGCCGCGCGCCCGACGCCCCGAGCGGATGGCCGAGCGCGATCGCGCCGCCATTCACGTTCGTCTTCTCGCGATCGAGCCCGAGGTCCTTCTCCACGCTGAGGTACTGCGTCGCGAAGGCCTCGTTGATCTCGACGAGGTCCATGTCCTCGATCTTGAGGCCCGCGCGCTTCAGCGCCTGGCGGCTCGACGGCGCGGGTCCGATGCCCATGATGTCCGGGTCCACCCCGCAGACACCGCCCGAGACGATGCGCGCGATCGGCTTGAGCCCGGCCTTCTCCGCAGCCTCCGCGGACGCGATGACGAGCGCCGCGGCGCCGTCGTTGATGCCGCTCGCATTGCCCGCGGTGACCGTGCCGTCCTTCTCGAACCGCGCGATGAGCTTCCCGAGGACCTCGAGCGTCGTGTCGGGGCGGATGTGCTCGTCCTTGTCGACGACGATCGTGCCAGGTTCCTTCTTCGTCTTCACCTCGACCGGGACGATCTCCTCGCTGAACCGGCAGGACTCGCGAGCCTTCGCCGCGAGCATGTGACTGCGGTACGCGAACTCGTCGGCCGCCTGCCGGCCGATGCCGTACTTCCGCCCGAGATTCTCCGCCGTGTTCGCCATGCCGAGGCCGTTGTAGCTGTCGACGAGTGCGACCCAGAGGTAGTCCTCGAGCTTCTGCTCGCCGAGCGGCAGACCCCACCGCGCCCCGCGGATCAGGTGCGGAGCCATCGACATGTTCTCGGCGCCGCCGGCCAGGACGAAGTCCGCTTGGCCGAGCTGGATCTCCTGCGCGCCGAGCAGGATGGCCTGCAGGCCCGAGCCGCAGAGGCGGTTGATCGTGAGCGCGGGCGTCTCCTTCGGCGCCCCGGCCTTGAGACCGATGTGCCGCGCGAAGTACACGGCATCACCGCTCGTCTGGAGAACGTTCCCGAAGATGACTTGATCGATCTTGTCGGGTGACACCTTGGAGCGTTCGAGCGCGCCCTTGGACGCGATGATCCCGAGGTCGGTGGCGGACGTGTCGCGCAGCGCGCCGCCGTAGGTGCCGAAGGCGGTGCGCGCGCCGCCCAGGACGACGATGTCTTTCACGCCTTCATTGTCCCACCAGCGAGCCGGACCGCCCGGACAATGGCTTTCTCGACCGCTTCCGCCGCGGCGGCCTGTACTTCGAGCGTCGTCGCGGCCTTCGCGCCGTGGGCCATCACGAAGAGGGCGTCGCCGTCCTGGTCGGTGTGGGCCGGGCGAATGGCGCGGGCGAGCCCGTCGTGGCCGACCATCGCGACGCGCCGTGCGGCGTGGCGGTCGAGCGCCGCATCGGTGAGGATCGCGCCGATCGTCGTGTTCGCGCCGGCCGCTGGCGACGCTTGCCGTGCCGACCGCGCGATCCACTCGTTCCGCTCGCCGTCCCAGATGTCCCCGAGCGCGTTCACCACCATGATCGCGGTGACCGTCGCGTCGCCCGCGCGCACCGACACGATGCCGAGGCCGCCGGGTACCCGGCTTCCGCCCAGCTTCGCCGCCGTCGCTCCGGTCCCGGCACCGACCAGACCCTCGGCCGGGGAGTCGGTGGCCGCCTCGCACGCCGCGTGGCCCGCGTTCGCGTCGGGCCGGACCGCGCCGTCGCCGATCATGAGGTCGAACACGGCCGCGCCGGCGACGTGCGGCACGCGCCACTCCCGCACCGGGAAACCGACGCCTTTCGCCTCGAGGTAGCGCATCACGCCGGGATACACGGCGAGGCCGAACGCGCTCCCACCGGTGAGCAGCACGCCGTGCAGCAGCGCCGTCGCCGATGCCGGTCCGATGATGTCCGTCTGAATGGTGGCCACCGCGCCACCGCCGATGTGGACGCCACCGGTCGCGCCGTCCTCGCAGAGGATCACGGTGCAGCCGGTCTTCGCCACCGGGTCGGTCCAGTGGCCGGCGGTGAAGCCGGCGGGCAACGTCACGATGGCGAGTCTGCCACCATCGTGTCGGTGGCGACGCGCAGCGAATGGAACATCCAGAAGAGCGAAGCCGTCTCGACCGGTGCGATGATCACGGCCGAACACCCGCTCGCCGCGGAGGCCGGGGCGCGGATCCTTCACGACGGCGGGAACGCCGTCGATGCCGCGATCGGGGCGGCGTTCGCGATGGGCGTCGTCGAGCCGACGACGAGCGGCCTCGGCGGCGTCGCCTGGTGCGTGATCCGTCAGCCGGACGGCACGGTCACGACGATCGATGGCGGGGGCGCGGCGCCGGCGCGCGCGACGCCCGGCATGTACGAGCTGCAGTCGGCGGGCGCGGCGGGCATGTACGGCTGGCCCGCCACGACCGGTGACGCGCAGAACGTCGGATACCGGTCGGTCGGCCGGATGGGCGCGGTCGGCTGTCTCTGTCACGCCCTCGAGCGCTACGGAACGATGGATCGTCCGACCGTGATGCGGGACGCCATCGCGCTCGCGGCCGAGGGCTGGGAGACGGACTGGAACCTCTCGCTCGCCCTCGCGCTCTACTACGACCGGCTCGCCCCGGTCGACGCGTCGCGCACCATCTTCTTCCGCCCGAGCGGCGCGCCGTTGCGCGCGGCGACCGGGTTCGAAGCCGGCGATCGGCTCGTGCAGCGCGACCTCGCGGACAGCCTCCGCGCGATCGCCGTGGACGGGCCGGAGGTCTTCTATCGCGGGGAGCTCGGACGGCGGATCGTCGCCGACGTCCAGGCGCACGGCGGCCTGTTGAGCCAAGGCGACTTCGAGCGCTTCGAGGTCCGCGAGCGCCCACCGCTCGCGATCGACTACCGCGGCCTGCAGCTCCGCACCTTGCCGGGCGCGTCAGGCGCGATCACGACCGTCGAGATGCTCCGGATCCTCGAGGGGTTCGAGCTCGGCAAAACCGAGGCGTTGTCCCCAATGGCATTGCATCTGATGGCCGAGGCGCAGCGCCGTGCGTTCGCCGATCGCTTCACGTATCTCGCGGATGAGGCGGTCGTCGGCTCGGCCATCTACGAGCGGCTCGCCTCAGTCGAGCACGCGGCCGCGGCTCGAACCACCA
>DASYVN010000196.1:0-3752 GCA_035937095.1 Candidatus Limnocylindria bacterium | reverse complement strand
AGGACCAGGTCCTGCTCATCGAGCTCGTTCGGGGCCTCGGGCTCGTCGGCACAAAGCTGAGCTGCGACACGCAGGTGTGCGGCGCCTGTACGGTGCTGCTCGACGGGCGGCCAGTCAGCTCCTGCACGACGCTCGCTGTCGAGGCCGACGGCCGAACGGTCGAGACCATCGAAGGGCTCGCCGACGCGGGCCCAGGCGCGAGCGGGAGCGAGGCTCCGAAGCTGCATCGGCTCCAGCAGGCCTTCATCGATCGCTTCGCGTTCCAGTGCGGCTACTGCACGCCGGGGATGATCATGGCGGCGAAGGCGCTGCTCGACGAGCGGCCCGATCCGGATGCTGCCATGGTGCGGCACTGGATGGAAGGCAACATCTGCCGCTGCACCGGTTACGGGACGATCGTTGAGGCGGTGCTCGACGCGGCCGATTCGGCCGACTCGGCGCGGAGCCTGCCGTGAACCAGCCTCATCGCGTCGCCGGCACGCCTGCTCCCCGCGCCGACGGCATCGCAAAGGTCACCGGCGCGGCACGCTACGCGATCGACCTTTCGGTGCCGGGCATGGCGCACGTAATCGTGGTGCGCTCGACGCGGGCGCACGCGCGGATCAGGGGCATCGGCCGCGACGCGGCCGCGGCGAGCCCGGGCGTGCTGCGGGTGATCACCGGCGACGACCTGCTCGCGGCGGGGCTGACGCCGTACTACGGCCACGTCGTCCTCGACCATCCGGTGCTCGCGATCGGCAAGGTCCGCTTTCACGGCGAGCCCGTCGCGCTCGTGGTGGCCGAGTCCAGGCGCGAGGCTGCCGAGGCGGCCGATCTCGTGGAGATCGACTACGAGGAGCTGCCATCCGTCATCGATGCGAGCGAGGCCCTCGCGCCCGGCGCGCCGATCCTGCACGAGCAGCGCGGGGAGCGGGTCGGCGACGAAGGCATGGACGGGGGCGAGGCCGGTCTCGGGGGCAACGTCTGCTCGGTCGCAGAGCTCGGATGGGGCGACGTCGACGAGGCCTTCAAGCGCGCGCCGGTCGTGGTCGAGGGCGAGTACCGCTATCCGATGCTCTACGGCTACGCGATGGAGCCGTACAACGCGCTCGCGTTCCTCGATCAGGGCGATCTCGTCGTGTACTCGAGCGCGCAGCACGTCTACATGGTCCGGCGCGACCTCGCGCGGATGTTTGGCCTGGCCCTGGCCCGCGTACGGGTGATCGCGCCGTACGTGGGCGGCGGCTACGGGACGAAGTCCTACACCAAGGTCGAGGGCATGACCGCGATGGCCGCGTACTTCACCGGCCGGCCGGTCAAGCTCGACTGCAGCGTCGAAGAGGCGATGCTCACGACCCGCTCCGACTCGGCGCGCATCCGCGCGCGCTCCGCGTTCACAAAGGACGGGATGCTGCTGGCTCGCGACTTCGAGATCGTGATGAACTCGGGTGCCTATACCGACAACAGCCCGCTGGTGAACCAGAAGACCGCCAACCGCTGCTTCGGTCCGTATAAGATCCCGGCGCTCCGCGTGCGGTCGACCTCGACGTTCACCAATACCGTCCCGGCGAGCTCGCTGCGCGGATTCGGCGCGCCACAGGGGAACATCGCGGGCGAGCTGCAGATGGACGAAGCCGCCTTGAAGCTCGGCATCGACGCCGTCGAGCTCCGCCTCAAGAACCTGGTCGGACCCGGCGAGCAGCTCCTGCCCGGGAAGCGGCCGCTCGATGCCGACCTGAAGGACGATCTGCGCTGCCTCGCGACGTCCCTCGGCTGGCCCGGCGCGGGCGCCGGCTCCGTCGGGCTCGGGGTGTCGGCTTCCGACGCGGGGGCCTATCCGACCTCCACCGCCGCGGTCCGGATCCATTCGGACAGCTCGGTGACGCTGTTCACCGGATCCACCGAGCTCGGTCAGGGCTCGCGCACGGTGCTCAGCCAGATCGTCGCCGAGGATCTCGGGCTCGCGCTCGAGCGCGTCGCGATCGTCAGTGGCGACACCGGCGTCGTGACGTACGAGCGCACGACCGGCGCGAGCCGGACCACGACCGTGACCGGGCGTGCGACGCAGGAGGCCTGCAAGGACGCGCGCCGCCGCGTGCGCGAGCTCGCCGCGCAGGTGTTCGCCGTTCCGGTCACATCGGTCGAGGACACGCTGTCCGGTGTGCGGGTCGACGGGCAGGAGCTCGGCTACGGCGAGGTCATCGAGCGCTGGTTCGGTGCGGGGGGCGAGGTCCTCGGCCACGGCGCGGTCCGCAAGGCCGATGGCTTCGCGGAGATGCCGCCGTTCTGGGAGATCGGCTGCAGCGGCGTGAGCTTGACCGTCGACCGCGAGACGGGCGTCGTCCGGGTCGAGAAGCTCACCACGGTCGGCGACGTCGGCTTCGCCCTCAACCCGGCACTGGTGCACGGGCAGGACGCGGGCGCGTCGATGATGGGCCTCGGCGCCGCGCTCCATGAGGAGCTCGTCTACGAAGGCGAGCAGCTCCTCAACTCGAACGTCGTCGACTACCGGGTGCCACGATTCAGCGACATCCCGAAGGACGTCGACCTGATCCTCGCGGAGCGGCGCGACGGCGCTGGGCCGTACGGGGCGAAGGGCGCTGGCGAGGGCGCGGGCAACACTATCGGCGGCGCGGTCGCTTCGGCGATCGGCCGGGCCATCGGCGTCTTCCCGCACGAGCTCCCGGCGACGCCCGAGCGGGTCTGGCGGCTGCTGCGGTCGGCCGAGGCGGGGACCAAGAAACCCCGCTAGGTCCTCGCCGGCTCAGCACCCTCGGAGAACATCAGGGACTTCACGACGACCGGCACCACGCCGCTGGGCGGGACCGGGGCGCCGACGTCGATGTAGTCGAGGTCGCCGAGGTCGAGCCCATCCAGCGTAATCAGGTCGCCCCGGAATCCGAGCTCGTCGCGCAGGATCGTGCCCAGCGTCGCGGCGATGTCGCCGTCGATCGCGACCACGAGGGGCCTGCGGTCGCCGGCCGCCGCCACGACGCGCTCCGCCAGCGCGCGGATGCGCGCGTGCTCGGGCTCGCCGGTCCACTTCACCGCGAGCGCGAGCGCACCATTCCCTTCGAGCGTCGCACCCAGTCGAAGGACGGGCACGTTCCGGAGCGGCAGCACGGCGGCGCTCGTCAGGACGATCGTGCTCCCCGACACCTGCACCGAGAACTGCGACGCGCCGATGACCGTCGCGCGGATCCCATCGGGCACGACCTCGAGCGGCGCGCCGAGACGGGGCCGAGCCGCATCGAGCGCCGCGGCGAGCTCCTGGCCGAGGTCCAGGTGGTCGGCGCGCTCGCGCCTGGCGAGGTACTCGGACACACCGCCGGACAGCGTGATCCGCTTCGGCGCGGCGGAGCGGAGCA
This sequence comes from Candidatus Limnocylindria bacterium, assembly GCA_035937095.1. Classification (GTDB taxonomy): domain Bacteria; phylum Chloroflexota; class Limnocylindria; order P2-11E; family P2-11E; genus UBA4735. Next base: position 405 of record DASYVN010000196.1, on the reverse strand, counting down.
AGGGGTCGAGCAGGCGCAGCTCCACCGGCACGGCCGCGCCGCGGATGGCCGCGACGAGCGCCTCGACCATCGGCTCGGCGAGCCGCCGCCGCGACTCGGCGCCGAGGCGCGACCCGAGCGCGAGCGGAACGCCCGCCCGCACGGCGAAGGTCCGCGCCGCGGGCTCGAGCCGGGCGATGGCTCCATGGGCGTCGAACGCGACGAGTCGCGCGCCCATCGCGATCGCACTCGTCGCCACGATCGTGCCGTTCTCGATGCGGGCGAGCTTGGTGGTGCCGCCGCCGATGTCGACGTGGAGGATCGTCGAGCCGTCGCGCCGCGATCGCGCGACGCTCCCCGAGCCGTGCGCCGCGAGGGTCGCCTCGAGGGCGTGGCCGGCGGTCGCGCACACGAACTTGCCGCCCT